>NZ_BCPO01000190.1:0-74653 GCF_016586105.1 Burkholderia sp. E168m15 | reverse complement strand
ACCTCAGCGGCATCCCCGGCCTCCGGCCCGGCGGCCGACGCGGCGCTGCCGCCCGCCGCCGAGCCGGCGCCGCTCTACTTCATCGATCCCGAGCACATGCTGCTGATCGACCGCGAACGCGTGCTGGTCGAATTCCTGCGCTCGCGCGCCGGCACGCGGCTCGCGCAGAAACTGCAGCGCATCACCTGTGCGATGGCGCTCGACATGTGGGAACGCGAGCACCAGCGGATGCAGGCACGCCGTGACAAGGGCTGGGTGCCGAGTAGCGGCCTCGCGTTGCGCGAGGTACTGCGTACGCCGAACGGGATCGTGTTCGAATTCGTCGGCGATCATGCGGCGCTGCGTGAGGAGCTCGCGTACGAGTCGTACTACATGCAGCACTGCCTCGGCCAGTTCGCCGATCGCCGACGGCTGCGCGGCGGCTACGGCGAGCAGTACGCGCAAGCCGCGCGGGACGGCCGACTGCGCCTGTTCACGCTGCGCGGCGCGGGCAACCAGCCGCACGTGACGATCAGTCTGCAAGCGAGCGGCGACGGCCTGCGCATCGACCAGATCAAGGGCAAGCAGAATCGCCATCCGGTGCGCCGCTATGCCGACGACGTCCGCCAGTTCCTGCGCGCGCTCGCGCCGCGCGGCGAGCGTCACCCCGATTGCGAGGGCATGGGCCTCGTGTTCGAGCCGGATGCACCGGGCGCGGCCACCGGCGCCTGGACCTTCGTCACCGACGTGCGCTCGCCCGACCATCTGCTGAGCGTGATGAGCGCCAACTTCCACCTGATCGAGCATTTCGAGCAACCGCCGGCCGTGCTGCAATGGCTGCTGCTGCGCAATGCACCCTATGCGCTCGGCCAGTTGCGGCAGATCGATCCGGCCGTCGCGGCGGCCGCGCGCCATGCGTTGCCGGCCGATGCGCTGCCCGCCGCGCGTGCCCCCGACGCACCGCCGGCCACGGCCGCATTCGAGATCGAAGGCATCGCGATCGATCCCGCGCTGTGCGCGACATTCGCGTTGCCCGCGCCGGCGGACGGGAGCCCGTCATGCTGAAACTGCTGCTTGGCGCGGTCGCGCTTTGGCTCGTGTGGTACGTATGGCGCTCGTTCCGGGTCGCCGCGCGGCTGGTGCGCGAAGTCGACGCCGACCAGGCCGCGGGCGCCGATAGCGCGGTGCCTGTGCGGCAAACCACGGCCGTCCGGCTCGCGCATGCGCAGGCCGAGCAGGCGCCGCCGAACCGCCGCCGCTGGGCGCTCGCGCTGGCCGACATCCTGCTGATCCGCAACGGGCTGCGCTGCGATTGCGACGACCTCGTCTATGCGCTGCCGGACTCGCAGCGCGAACAGCTCGCGCGCCAGCTGCGGCGCGAACTCGACCTGCCGGCCGACCTGCCCGAGTGGCAAATCGTGCAGCGCGTGCCGTCGATCCTCGCGGGCTGGATTCGCGGCGTCGGTCGCTCGCACGACGGCTTCTACGAACAACTCGCCGCGCTCGGGCGCGTGCGCGACGCACTCGCGTTCGACTGCGCGCGCACCGCGTTTCTCGTGCGCTGCATCGCGCTGCTCGGCTGGGCGTCCGAACAGCACGCGTGGGTCGTGCTGCTGCTCAATGCGCAGCGCGCGCAGGACAGCTTCGACAGCTGGGAAGATTTCGGGCTCGCGTATGCGCGGGCGCGCCAGCAATGGCTGCGCGGCAGCGGCCAGGACGGCCCCGCGTCGTCGCGCGCCACGCAGGAAGTGCGCGAGTACCTGCGCAATCCGTCCGGAAACTGGCTTGCGCTGCCGTGGAAGCGCTACCGCATCTTCGATCCCCAACCCGTTTCGTCATGACCGCCGATACCGACATGTCCTCCGCTTCCGCCGACCTGATTCCGCCCGCGACATCCCGCTGGCATATTTGCGACGTCGACGCGCTGCTGCGCGCGGGCGACCATGCCGCGCTCGACGCGCAACTCGATGCCGCGCTCGCCGCCAGCTTCGCCGATCGCACCGCCGAAGCGCGGTACGTCGACGCGCTGCCGGCCGACGTGCAGCCGTGCATCGACGCCGGCGCCGAAGGCCTCGCGCGCCTGCGCGCGTGGCAGGCCGCGAACCCGCGCTCCGCGCACGCGTGGCTGTGCGAAGCGCACTACTGGCATCACTGGGCCTACGAGTACCGCGGCAGCGGCTGGGCCGAAACGGTGACCGAAGCCGGCTGGATCGGCGCGCATGCATGCGCGACGCTGACGCTCGTCGCCGCGCTGCGCGCGCTGGTGCTCGCGCCGACGATGTGGAGCGCGCCGATGGTGATCTTCACGAGCGTGTCGTCGTTCGGCGAACCCGAGTGGCTCGCGCAGCTCGTGCGCGAGCGCCGCTGGCCCGTCACCGAGTTGCACCTGAACGCCGGCGCCGAGGACGAAGCCACGCGCGCCGAACTGCAGCATATGTTCGCGCGTTCGGGACTGAATCCCGACGTGCCGGCCGCCTGCCCGCCGGAATTTCCGGACGCGCTGCCCGGCGCCGTCCAGGGCAAGAAGCTGCGCAAGGAAAAGTGGTACTGGATGGAGGCGACGCTGCACATCCACCCGACGCTGTTCTTCCCGATGCGCACGTTCATCTGGTACATGCAGCCGCGCTGGGGCGGCTCGCACGATCACATCCGCGCGTTCGTCGCGTCCGACGCGTGCGCGCACCTCGATGCGGTCGAGAAGGACCGGCTGCTGCACGAGATCTGGCGCGACGACTACGCCGGCAACACGCTCGATGCGGATGACGACGAAGACGACGCACGCCGCGCGATGACCGCGACGCTCGCGCGTGCGCAGGCCGCGCTGCATCCGTACCACCGCTGGGAGACGCTGCACTGGCTCGCGTACAGCCATTTCAAGCGCAGCGAGTACGAACAGGCCTACGCGCGGCTGCAGGAAGCCGAACGCAACGAGCCGATCGACGACAACCGCGCCATGGCGATGGGTTTGCGGCTGGCGCTCGGCCTCGATCCCGAGGGCGGCTGGCTGCCCCGCGCGATCGAACGTGCATCGGACGCACGCGCGTGCACGTCGGCGATGATCCTGCGCGGCTATGCCCATCGCACCGGCACGTTCGGCTTCGCCCAGGACGACGCGCGCGGCGACGCCTGGCTCGAAGCCGCGCGCGAGAGCGAGCCCGGCTCGCTCGCATGGAACCAGATCGCCACCGCGTTCGAGTATGAAAACCGGCGCCCCGCCGATGCCCTCGCCATCTGCCAGCTCGGCTACGAGGCCGGCGGCGATTCGTGCGACTACCTGCTCGGCTGCTTCTACAAGGAAGGCATGCATGTCGAGGCCGACCCGTACCGCGCCGCCCACTACTTCCGCGAATCGATGGAGGCCGGCGGCAACATGGCAGCGTACCGGCTCGGCTACACGTACCATCACATCGGGCAGACCAGCACGGACCGTGCCGAACGCGTGCGCATGCAGACCGAGGCCGTCGAGGCCGCACGCAAGGCGCACGAGATGGGGCATACGGACGGCCTCGAGTGCATGCTGATGTTCATCGGCGACATCGAGGACTATCCGTCGCGCCATCGCTACGTCGACGAACTGCGCCGACATGCCGAAGGCGGTCACCCGGCCGCGATGGCCGCGCTGTCGTTCTTCCTTGCCGACATCAACGACAAGTCGCTGTACGACTATCGCGAAAGCGTGCGATGGATCATGGGCGCGCACGCCATCGCACCGGACGACGAATACGTGCTGAACATCACGCGTGTCAGCCACGAAGACGGCATGCTCGGGAAGCTGCGCTACAAGCTGCAGCGCAAGCAGATCAAGGCGCACGAGATTCCGGGCGCCGACAACGCGATGGTCTGAACCCGCACCGACGCACGCGCCCGCTCGCCGGCGGGCCGTGCGTGCATCATCCCGGCAGCCGGGCGAGAAACGCCAGCATCGCCGCGTTGAACCGCGCGGGCCGCTGCAGCGGTGCGAAATGACTCACGCCGGGCAGGATCGTCAACGTCGCGCCGGGGATCGTGCGCGCGAGGTACGCCGCATGCTCGGGCCGGATGAATTCGTCGTGCTCGCCCTGCACGATCGCGACCGGCACGGCGATCGCCGCGAGATCCTGCGCGGTGTAATTCGGTTGCGTGCGCATCATTTCGCTGACGGCCGCGACGAACGCGTCGAACTGCTCCGGTGTCGCGGACAGTTGCGCATAGTCCTTGCGATGCCGCGCGAAACAGCGGTCGATCAGCGGGCTCGACGCCATCTCCTTCGTGCCGCCCGGATCCATGTTGCAGGCGAAGAAGAACACGCCGGCCGCGCGTTCCGGTGCGCGCGCGGCCAGCACGAGTGCGATGCATGCGCCGTCACTCCAGCCGACGAAGCGCGCACGATCGACCTGCAGCGCGTCGAGGACGGCCAGCACGTCCGATGCCATGCGTTCGTAGGAGTAAGGGCGGTCGTCGCGCGTGCTGCGGCCGTGGCCGCGGCTGTCGATCACGATCGCGCGGTAGCCGGCCGCGAGCAGTGCCGGCACCTGGTTGCCCCAGTTGCCGCCGTGGCCGAGGCCGCCGTGCAGCAGCACGACCGCCGGCCCCCGGCCGAACGACGCGTGCCAGATGCGCGCGCCGTCGTGGTCGAGCCACCCTTCGGCGTCGGCTGCCGGCAGCGGCGTGCCGCCGTGCGCATCGAAGCGAACGAGTTCGTCGTCGTCGAGTTCCGCATTCATCGTTCAGCCATCCTTGAGAAGGAGACGAGCTTGCGATTGTAATGCGGGCAGCCGATGAGGTCGTGGCCCCTCAGGCCTGCGTCGACACCAGTCCGCCCGACGGCGAGCCGCCGGATTTCTCGAGTGCCGCGGCGAGTTGCGAGATCGCCGTCGCGAGCGCGGCCGAAATCGCACTGGCTTCCGCGCTCAGCGACTGCTGTTCGACGGCCGCAGTCGGGTCGTCCTTCGCACGCTGGGCGGCGATGGCCATCTGCCGCTCCAGCGTCGCGAGCTGCTTCTGCAGCCGCTCGATCAGCGCCTTCAACTGGGCGACCGCCGGGTCTTCCGATGATGCGCCCGCCGCACCGAGCGTTTCGCCGGTGGCGCCGGCCGAATCCTTCGCGCCGGAGGGGCTGGTCGTGCCGGTCGCACCCGTCGTGCCGGTCGCGCCCGTGGTGCCGTCCGTGCCCGTCGCGCTCGCGGCATTCGTTGCGCCGGTGGGCGACGTCGCGGCGGACGGGTTCGCGACCACGCCGCTATCCGCGAGCGGGGATCGCGCGGTCGGGGAGAAATCGATCTGCATCGTGTCGGTCCGTATGTCGGTAAACGAAGTGACAGGGCGAAAATCGCCTTCCAGTTCGTTTACGGCATTCGTCACACGAAACTTGAATATCGGGGCCGGGTGGATTGCCGTGCGATGAGCACAATGGATCGGGAAAGGGCCAGATGGGCGGCATGACGGCGCTGGTAAAATCGCCGCTTCGCCGGCTGGCTACGCATGTCGAGCGCCTTCCCGTGCTCGACCGCGAAGCCGCCGGCTTCGACTCCCGGCCCCCGTTGCGCGCGGCATGCGACATGGGCCGGCGCCGCGATCGCGGCTTCCCGAGTTGCCGTTTCCGTCCGCATGCGTACTCCGCTCGCCCGCTCGAGCGGCGAACGCCGCGCGGCACACATTCACCTCATCACGCATTCGAGGAACACACGATGGCCCGCATCGGCGCCTTCTGCATCACGACGTGGCTCGCCGCCGCGATTCTCTACTTCGGCCAGCACTCCGTCGCGATGATCGTGCTCAGCGGTGTCGTGGTGTTCGGCGGATTCGATCTGCTGCGTCCGTAAGTGCGCGGCCGTACCGGGTGCCTCTTGTCGCACGCATCCTCGTGCGTGCGTCGCAGGTTCGCCAGTGCCTTCAATCCTTGAAGCGCTGCGACGCGCTCGACGGATGCGCGCAGCGCGGCGCCCCGCGCGCACCCTTGCGTTCATCGCACGCCGCCCTGGTGCTGCATGCGCATCGCGGTTGACGCACCGCCCGCCGTCATCTGCGTGTAGTCCGCATTCGGCCCGGATGGCGGCGTCAGGTTGTCGGCGGCCGCCCATTGCGTCGGCGTGGCGGACAGCGCATAGCTCATCGTGCCGCCATTGGCGATCTTGCCCAGCGGTAGCCACGAGCCCGCGTAGTCCGTGCCGTTGACCTTCAGCGACTGGATGTACGGGAACGCGGCATGGCCGGTATCGTCGGCCGCGACCTGCTTGTCGCTTTCGAGTCGCAGCGTCTTGCCGTTGCCGAGCCAGACCGTGATCCCGCTGAACTGCGGCGTCGACAACGCAAGACCGGCTTCCGACGGAATCACCGGGAACATGCCGAGCGTCGCCCACACGTACCAGCTCGACGTCGCGCCCATGTCGTCGTTGCCCGGCAGGCCGTCGCGGCCGGTGCCGAACGTCTGCGCCATGATGATCGGCAGGATGTACTGCGCCCCGCTCGGTTGCCCGGCCCAGTTGTAGCCCCACGGCGACTGGAACGACGGTTCGTTGCCGATGTAGAGGCCATTCGACGATTCGCCGCCGTTCAGGCTGCCGGCGGTCGGCACGGTCGAATACGGCGTCGTGATCGAGAACAGCTTGTTCAGCCGCGCGACGGCCGCCTGCTTGCCGCCGATCGCGTCGATCAGCGCGGACCAGTCCTGCGCGAAGGTCCAGAAGTAGTTCGGCTCCGTCGATTCATGGAACGCGCCCTGCACGAGCGTGCCCAGCGTGCCGGGCGCCGCCCCGGCCGGCGGCGCGTTGCGCGCGGCGATCACCTTGTTCGGGTAGTCGAAGATGTTGCGCCACCACGACGCACGCGTATACAGCGTGCCGATGTTGTCCGCCGTCACGCCGACCGACGGCGCGTTCAGCACGCCGGCAGGCAGCGCCTGCAGGAACGCGGCCGCGGAGCGGTCGCTCAGCACGCGCTCGATGGTCGCGGACGACGAATGGCCGTCGTCGCTCTGCGACAGGTAATGGGCCGTCAGGAAGTTGGCGAGCCCGGGCGCACTCGCGCGGTCGTTGCACGCGCTCGACGGATCGAACACCGACTGCTTCGTCAGCCGTGCGGCCGACACCAGGTCGAAGTCGGTCGCGCCGAACTTGTAGGAACCGGCAATCACGTTCAGTGCGTTGTCGCCCGCCATCGGCGTCGAATCGTCGCTGCCGTCGACCCAGTGCGGGAACGCGCCGCATTGCAGCCCGTCGACGACGAGCGACTGCATCATGTCGCTCGCTTCCCGCGGGGCAAGCAATGCCAGCAGTTGCGCCTGCGACCGGTACGTATCCCACAGCGAGAAGCCCGTGTAGTGATTGGCGCCGCCGCCTTGCGAGCCGTCGGGACGTTTGTACGCGTAGTCCTTCACGTTCGCGGTGGCACGCTGCGGGACGGTGCCGGTCCGGTCGACCGAGGTCGGATAGCTGCCGTTCGCGTTCCTCGGCTGACGCATGCTGCGGAACTCGCCATTCGTGTCGCTATAGAGCGTCGGCGCGCTGAATACGTGATACAGCGCCGTATAGAACTTCGTGAGGTTCGCCTTCTGCGTGGCGTTCAGCGCAGCCGGGTCCTTCGCCTGATCGATCTGGATCGTATTGAGCCGGTCGTTCCACGCCGCCGATGCCTTCGCACGCGCATCGTCGAACGCGAGTTTTTCACCCTCGGCCGCGAGGTTGGCCTGTGCGTTCGACACGCTGACGGACGAGATGCCGACCTTCACGGTGACGGTCCTGTCGTCATCGGTCAGGTCGAACTGCAGCGTCGCGGCGCCGTTGCTCGCGGTATTCACCGACGACGTACCGGTTTGCTTGCGCAGCGGCTTGTCGAAGGTCGCATAGAAGTACACCGGAGCGTTCCAGATTGTGCCGTACGGCGTGCAGAACGCCGGCGCGACCGCCTGCCCGCTCATCGACTTGCCGTCGCCGGCGATCGCAAGCGCCACGTTGTTCGCGGTGATGCTCGTGCGGCTCGAATCGCTGTTGCCGTTCAGCTTCGCATCGACCGAGAAGAAACCCTTGTCCTTGTCCGTGTACGTAAAGCGCGCGAGGCCGGCGCGCGCGGTCGCGCTCAGCTCCGTCGTGATGCCACTCGCGAGGCGTACCTTGTAGTAGCCCGGTTGAGCCACTTCTTCCGAATAGCTGTATGCGATACCGGTCGGCCTGCCGCCCGGCGCGATGGCGTTCGCCCCGTCGGTGGGCAGCATCGCGACCGCGCCCTGCCCCGGACAGCCGACGCCGCTCAGATGCGTGACGCTGAAGAAGTCGATCGTGCCGCCCGACCCACCCGACGACAGGTAGCCGCCCGAGCCGTTGAAGTTGTAGCGCGGTGTGTTCGGACCGAAATCCACCATTCCGAACGGCACGGTGGCGCCCGGGTTCACGTTGCCCCCGTAGCCGGAGTCATTGTTGACCTGCGTGCCGATCAGCGGGTTGACGAACTGCGTCAGCTGCATGTTGGTGCGCGCGGGCGTGGACGGTTGGCCGGGTTGTGATGGCTGCCCGGGCTGCGATGGCCCCGATGTCGATGGCCCGTCCGTGCCGCCATTACCGGGGGTGCCGCCGCTGCCGGCGATCGACGGGCTGTTCACGTCATCGCCGCCACACGCGGCGAGCGCCGCACCCGTCAGCGCAGCGACGATCAAGAGTCGTGTATTTTTCATTTTTCGTTTAGCACCGTTAATTAAACGAGTCATCCTGCATCGACGATGTTCCGGCGGGACGTCAGGCTTGCCGCCTTGCGCGGCGCGACGCCGGCTGGTCTCCCATCGGCGTCGCACGGACTTCCGCTTGTGAATATCCGGCGCGCTATCGCGCGGCCCGCGATTTACCTCGGACCATCGGCGCCGTTCCCGCGGGCCTACAGTGCCGCAACGACTGTTTATTCACCACAAGAAGTTTCCCGAATTTTCAGTTTGTTTAACTAAACAAATGGGAGTTAAGTGGCTTTGGGTACAAATTGCCGAGGCTTGTTGCGTTGCAACCAGACTGGAAAGGAGGGGTCTCGACGGGCACCCGAAGAAACCGGGTGCCGTTTTCACTCAGGGATACGAACGAATACACGAAGCGTCCGACGACGCGTCAGCGCGGCAACGTCCTCAACGAAGACGGCCCGCCCGTCAGCGCGATCCGCTTGCCCGTATCGCGCAGCTTGCCGCCTTCCACCGCATACAGCGCAAGCTGCCGTTCGACGTTGAATTGCACGATCACGTGCCGGCTGTCCGCGGTAAACACGATGCCCTGCGCGGCTTCGCCGCCCGGCACCTCGTTCACCTTCACGGCCCGCCCGTCGCGGATCTCGAACAGCAGCACCTTGCCGATCTTGTGGCGGCCCGGGTTGTCGGCCGTGAGGTTCGAGCCGTCCATCGCCTGCACGGCGATCCACTTGCCGTTCGGCGAAATCGCGACGCCTTCCGGCAGCGACGGCACCGTCAGGTACTGAACCGTGCGGAACGGCACGCGCGACACGTCGATCAGCGCGACCGAATCGGCGTCGCCCGCCAGCGTGCCGGTGTAACCCGGTAGCCCGGCGAGCCCGACGTTGCTGACGACGGCCCAGCGGTTGTCGCTCGACACGTCGATCGTGTAAGGCGCGACGCCCGTGCTCAGACGCGTGCCGCTGTCGGTCACCTTGCCGTCGTCGACGTTCAGCACCGCGATGCCCTGCTCGTCGCGCAGCGACACGAGCGCATGCCTGCCGTCGTGCGTGAAGCTGATCCCGGCCAGCCGCTTCTTGCCGATTTTCAGGTTGCCTTCGAGCGTCACCTGCGTGCCGTCGATGCGCAGGATCGACACGCGGCCGTCGACGTTGGCGACGAGCGCAAGCCGGCCCGAGCGATCGATCGCGATCCCTTGCGGATGCGTGCCGAGCTCGATGCGCGTGATCGCGGGCGGTGCGCTGTCGAGATTCACGACTTGTAGAAACGTGTCGAATACGAGCTGCTTCGCGGCCGTGTCATAGCGCGTCGGCGCGCCGACCAGCGCAAGCTTCGCGTCGGGCGTGATCGCGACGGCCTGCGGCGGCCCCTGGATGCCGTTCTCGACGTCGACCTGCAGCGCGACCTTCGGCGGGAAGGTACTCGCATCGAGCAGCGTGAGCGTGTCGGCGGGCGGGGAAGGCAAATAGGTGTCGCGGCCCTCGACGCGCTGGTACTTGCCGTCGTTGCCGGACACGATCCAGTCGGCGGCATGCACGGTAACGGCCGTCGTGGCGAGGGTCAGCGCGGCGAGCAGGCGCGCGCTGCGCTGGCGGAAAAGGTTCGAATGCATGGCGGTCGGTTCTCCGGATCGGTTGCGGACGCAATGGATTGCCCGACCCTGCTGCTCGACGGGCCGGCGCCATCGCATGATGCCCGAAAGCGGGCCGACCCGGCGTCTCGTTCCGGTTCGGTTCGGTTCCGCTTCGGTTCCGTCAATCCGTGCGTCGCGTGTCCGACGACCACTCGACGATGTCGTCGAGCGGATACACCGGCCGCGCGAGCCGCTCGTAGCGAAACAGCCCGTAGTCCGAGCCCGTCACGCCGCGGCTGTCGCATTCGACCAGCGCGGACGAAATCGGCACGAATACCGGCCGGCAATACATCCGCGACTTCAGCAGCAGGAAGCGCGCACGGCGCGGATCGACGCCCACGCTCTCGAACACGCCGAGATCCCACGGCTCCTGCGTGCGCTCGGTGACGACGAGCGTGGCCGTGCCGATGTCGAGCACGGCCGCGCGGCCCATGTACGCACGCTGCCCGGTATACGTCGGCCCGGTGATCACGTATTCGCCGTCGGTGATCGCGCGCACGATGCCCGTCGCGCGAAACGGTTCGCGCCGCACGCCGCCATGCGACGGCAACCGGTTGCCGACCGGCACCGTGACGGTGGCGCCGACGCCCGCATCGATCAGCGCCGCGACCGCGTCCGGGTCGCACAACGGTCCGCTGACGATTCCGTCGAGCCCGTGCGCGAGCGCGGCTTCGAGCAGGTCCATCGTGTCGCACGGGCCGCCCGACATGCAGTTGTCGCCGTGATCGAGCATCAGCACGGGGCGGTCCGCGCCCTGTGCGAGCGCCGCGGCCTGCGCAACCGATTCGGCGAGCGGCGCGCTGCGATAGACGAATTCGTCGCGCGCGTCCCAGATCTGCCGCGCGATGCGCTCGGCCACTGCGTCGGCGGCGGCGCGGTCGCCATCGGCCACCACGACCACACTGATGCACGGTGCAGGAATATCCGCGAGCGAGAAGCCGGGCAGGACCGACACCGCGAGCATCCCGTCGGACTCGGCCGCGCGCGCGGCCTCCACCGCGCGCCGCATCGCGCCTTCCGCGCTCGCGCTGCGCAGCGTCGACGTCATCAGCGGCGGCTGCCGCCACGCGAGCACGGGCCGCGCGCGGCCGTGCAGCCGGTCGAGCAGCAGCCGCGCCGCGTGCTCGCCCGTCTCGTACATGTCGACGTGTGGATAGGTCTTGAAACTGACGATCACGTCCGCGTGATCGACCATCTTCTGCGTGACGTTCGCGTGCAGGTCGAGCGCGACCGCGATCGGCGCGTCGGGCAGCGCCGCGCGCACGCGCGCGAGCAGGTCGCCCTCGCCGTCCGCGCTCTGCTCGGCAACCATCGCGCCATGCAGGTCGAGCATCACCGCGTCGCAGCCCGGCGCCGCGGCGACGATCGCATCGCAGATCGCCGCATACGCGTCGGCCGCGACCGGCCCGCTGGGGTTCGCAGCCGCCGACACGGGCGTCACGATGTCCGCGCCCGCGCGTTCGGCCGCGTCGATGAACGCCGCCATCGCGGTACGCATCCCGCGATTCGCGCGATACGCGTCGTCGCCCCAGTCGGGGCCGTTGCGGCCGAACGCGGCGAGCGGCGTCGGCACCGGCGAGAACGTGTTGGTCTCGTGGTTCATCCGGGCAATCAGGATCTTCATCGCGCTTGGCCCTCCGCGATCCCGGCCGCGGCCAGCATCGCATGCAGCAGCACGTTGCAGCCGGCTTCCAGATGAACCGGATCCGCGTCTTCGATCTCGTTGTGGCTGATGCCGTCCTTGCACGGCACGAAGATCATCGCGGTCGGCGCGACGCGCGCGAGATACACCGCGTCGTGGCCCGCACCGCTGATCACGTTCATCGACGACAGCCCGAGCGCGCTCGCGCCGGCGCGGATCTGCTCGACCAGCGCCGGATCGAACGGCTGCGGCGGAAAGTACACGACCGGCTCGATGTCGATCCGCATCCCGGCCGCCGCGCCGTGGTCGGCGCATGCCGCACGCAATTCCGCATCCATCGCCGCCAGCGTCGCGTCGTCGGCCGCGCGCAGGTCGACGGTCAACGTCACGCGGCCGGGAATCACGTTGCGCGAATTCGGGTGCACGTCGACCCAGCCGACCGTGCCGCGTCCGTGCGGCGGATGCGCACGCGCGATGCCGTTCACCGCACGCACGAGATCGGCTGCGACCAGCAGCGCGTCGCGCCGCAGTTCCATCGGCGTCGGGCCCGCATGCGCCTCCATTCCGTGGACGGTCACGTCGTACCAGCGCTGTCCGAGCGCCCCCTCGACCACGCCGATCGTCGTGTCATGCGCTTCCAGCACCGGCCCCTGCTCGATATGCGCTTCGAAATACGCGCCGACCGGATGCGCGCCGTGCCCGTCGTCGGCACTGCCCGCATAGCCGATCGCGGCCAGCGCATCGCGCACCGACACGCCATCGCGGTCGCATTGCGCGAGCGCATGGTCGAGCGTGAACGCGCCCGCGAACACGCCGGAACCCATCATCACCGGCACGAAGCGCGACCCTTCCTCGTTGGTCCAGACGGCCACCTCGAGCGGCGCGCGCGTGCGCACCCCGGCTTCATCGAGCGTACGCAGCACCTCGAGGCCGGCCAGCACGCCGTAGTTGCCGTCGAACTTGCCGCCAGTGGGCTGCGTGTCGATATGGCTGCCCGTCGTCACGGGCGGCAGGTCGTCCCGTTCGCCCGCGCGCCGCGCAAAGATATTGCCGATCGCATCGACGCGCACCGTGCAACCGATGTCCTTCGCCCATGCGACGAACAGGTCGCGCGCGTCGCGATCGAGTTCGGTGAGCGCGAGGCGGCACACGCCGCCCTTGTCGGTCGCGCCGATCCGCGCGAGCCGCATCAGGCTGTCCCACAGCCGCGCGCCATCGACGCGCAAGCCGGACGCCGCGACGCCCGGAGTCAAATCCTGTACTTGCATCGTTGCCATTCCTCGCATTGAAAGGGCACGGCGCTCATGCGACACCGACACCCAGGTAGCGGTCCTTCACGTCATGATCGGCCGCGAACGCCGCGTTGCTGCCTTCGTAGACGATCACGCCCTGTTCGATCACGAAGTGGCGGTCCGCGAGCTGCGTGCACACTTCGAGGTTCTGCTCGACGAGCAGGATCGCGACGCCGGCTGCCTTGATCCGCTTCAACTGCTCGACGATCTCCTCGACGATCACCGGCGCGAGTCCCTCGACCGGCTCGTCGAGCATCAGCAGCCGCGGATGATTCATCAGCGCGCGGCCGATCGCGAGCATCTGCTGCTCGCCGCCCGACAACTGCGCGCCGCCGTTGCGGCGGCGCTCCTTCAGGCGCGGAAAGATCCGGTAGATATCGTCGAGCTGCCACGGCGAATCGCGGCGCGCGCCGAGCCGCAGGTTTTCCTCGACCGACAGCAGCCGGAAAATCCCGCGATGCTCGGGCACGAAGCACAGTCCGCCCGCGGCGATCCGGTGCGCCGGCTGCCCGGCCACCGGCCGGCCCGCGAACGTCACCGTGCCGCCGGTCGGCGCGACGACGCCCGCGATCGTCTTCAGCGTCGTCGATTTACCCGCGCCGTTGCGGCCGAGCAGCGTCACCGTCTCGCCTTCGTTCACGTTCAGCGAAATGCCCTGCAGCACGTGGCTCTTGCCGTAGCACGCGTGCACCTCCTTCACGTCGAGCATCATGCGCGGCCTCCGGTGATCATGTTGCCAAGATACGCGCTGCGCACGCGCGCGTCGCCGCGAATCACGTCGGGTTTGCCTTCGACCAGCACGCGCCCCTGCTGCATCACCGTGATCGTGTCCGAGATATCCATCACGATGCCCATGTTGTGCTCGATCAGCACGACCGTGTAGTCGTCGCGCAGGCCGCGGATCAGCGCCGTCATGTCGTCGAGATCGTCGATGCCCATGCCCGACGTCGGCTCGTCGAGGAAGATCGCGCGCGGCCGCGCCGCCAGCGCCATGCCGACCTCGAGCCGGCGTTGCTGGCCATGCGACAGCACGCCGGCCGCCGTGTCGGCGAAGCGCTGCAGGCCGAGCCGCTCGAGGACGTCGTCGACGATGCCGTCATGCGCGAGCGCGCCGCGCGGCGGCGTCCACGGATTCAGCGCCCGCCGCGATTCGACGCCCTGTGCGGCGACGCGCAGGTTTTCGCGCACGCTCAGGTTCGGAAACAGGCTCGTCACCTGGAACGAGCGTGCGATGCCGCGCCGCACGCGCTTGTGATCGGGTTCGTGCGACACGTCGTGGCCGTCGAACAGGATCGAGCCCGACGTGATCGGCAGCGTGCCCGTCAGCGTATGGAACAGCGTCGTCTTGCCCGCGCCGTTCGGGCCGATCACCGAATGCACGGTGCGCGGCATGATGCGCAGATCGACGCCGCCCAGCGCGGTGAACTTGCCGTAACGCTTGACGATGCCGCGTGCTTCGAGAATCGCTTCGCTCATTGCCGCTCCTTGACCGTGACCGCCGTGCGATCGCCACGCCGCAGCGACGCCACGATGCGTTCGCCCAGCCCCCACAACCCGCGCTGCATGAACAAGCTGACCGCGATCAGCACGAGGCCGAGCAGCAGCAGCCAGCGCGGCCACAGCGTCGACAGCCAGTCCGCGAACAGCACGTAGAACGCCGCGCCGAGCACCGACGCGAACAGGTTGCCCGTGCCGCCGATCACCGTCATCACGAGGATCATTTCACTCGTGTGATAGTCGATGTTCGACAGCGGCGCGATGCCCGTCATCAGCGCGTGCAGCGCGCCCGCCAGGCCCGTGACCGCGCCCGAGATCACGAACGCCGCGAGCTTGAAGCGTTTCACGTCGTAGCCGGCCGCCGCCGCGCGCGCCTCGTTGTCGCGAATCGCGAGCAGCGTGCGGCCGAACACCGAGCGCGACACGCGCAGCAGCAGCCAGAACACCGCGACGAACAACACCGCGACGAAGCCGTAGTAACGCCACGGCGAATCCAGCGCGACGAGCGGATGCCCGAACGCGGCGAGCGCGGGGCGCGGGATGTCGAGCAGCCCGTTGTCGCCGCCCGTCACATCCGGCGTCGTATACGCGAGGAAGTAGAACAACTGCCCGAACGCGAGCGTCAGCATCACGAAGTAAGTGCCGCGCTGCCGGATCGAGAACCAGCCGACGAGTGCGGCCGCGACGGCGCCGAGCACCGCCGCCGCCAGCAGCGCGACGCTCACCGATGCGACACCGCGCGTCAGCACCAGCCCCGCCGCGTAGCTGCCGAGCCCGAAGAAGATGCCCTGCCCGAACGACAGCAGGCCCGTGTACCCGAGCAGCAGATTGCAGCCGAGCGCGGCGAGCGCGAACACCAGCACTTCGGTCGCGAGCGAGCCCGAACTCAACACGAGCGGCAACACGCACGCGGCGACCACCGCGAGCCAGCCTTCCGGCCGCTGCAGCAGGCCGCGCCACGGCCGCGGGCGTTGCGACGCCGCCGCGCCGCGCGTCAGCGGTTTCGACGAATCGATCATGCGGCCCTCCCCAGCAAACCGTTCGGACGCAGCAGCAGTACGGCCGCCATTGCGACGTAGATCATCAATCGCGCGCCTTCCGGCCACAGCGTGCTCATCAGGCTCTGCACGATGCCGACCAGCAGCCCGCCGACCAGCGCACCGAGAAAATTCCCCATCCCGCCGACGACGACCACGACGAACGCGACGCCGAGCGCCTCGATCCCCATGAACGGATCGACGCCGCGGATCGGTGCGGCGAGCACGCCGGCCAGCGCGGCCGTCGCCGCGCCGAGCGCGAACACGAGGCTGAACACGCGCGTCACGTTGATGCCGAGCAGCGACACCATCTCCGTCGACTCGCTGCCCGCGCGCACCGTACTGCCGAGCCGGGTACCTTCGAGTACCCACCACAGCAACGCGGCGAGCACGGCCGTGAAGCCGATCACGAACAGCCGGTATTTCGGGTAGACGAAGCCGCCCCAGATCACGACGCCGTTCAGCGCATCGGGCGGCGGCACGTTGTCGCCGAGCGGGCCCCACGCGAGGATCGCGCACTCCTGCAGCACGAGCGCGAGGCCGACCGTCGCGAGGATGTGGAATTCGTGCTGCTGCGCGTACACGTGGCGCAGCACCAGCTTCTCGACGATCCATGCGAACGCGCCGACGACGAGCGGCACGACCGCGAGCGCGACCCAGAAATTCGCCGACCATTGCAGCGCCTGGTAGCAAAGATACGCGCCGAGCAGATAGAACGCGCCGTGAGCGAAATTCACGAAGCGCAGCAGGCCGAACACGATCGACAGGCCGACGGCGAGCAGAAAATACAGCATGCCCACGCCGATGCCGTTGACGATCTGCAGCAGATAGACGTTCATGGCTTCCGTGTCGGAGAGGAAGGTAACGGACGCCCGCGGCGCGCGTGGCGCCGCGAACGCATGCACGGCGTCACGCGAGCTTGCAGCCCGTCTTGTCGAGCGGCAGGAACGACTGGCCGGAGCTGACGATGTCGGCATAGTCGTCCGCGTTCTTCATCCGGCTCTTCGGCTTGCCCTTCAGCAGGTAGTAGTTCTTCAGCACCTGGTGGTCGCCCTTGCGGATTTCCTCCGGACCCGTGAGCCCGTCGTACTTCATCCCTTCCATCGCCGCGACGACCTTCTTCGGATCGGCGCTGCCGGCCTTCACCATCGCGTCGATCAGGATCTTCGAGCAGATGTACGAGCCCGCGAGGCTGTAGTTCGGGTTCGCCTTGAACGCGGCGTTCGCGCGCTTCACGAGATCGCGGTTCAGCGGCGAATCGATGCCGTGCCAGTATTGCGCGCCGAAATACACGCCGTCGCAGATGTCCGGCCCGAGCGCCTCGAACTGCTCGAGGCCCGATGCCCACGCGAGCAGGATCGTGCAGTTGCGCTTCATCCCGAAGCTGACGGCCTGGCGCAGCGTGTCCGACGATTGCGAGCCGAAGTTCAGGATCAGCAGCACGTCCGGCTGCGCGGCCGCCGCGTTCGTCAGGTAGCCGCTGAACTCCTTTTCGGCGAGCGAGTGATAGCTGTTGCCGACGTGCTCGATGCCCTTCTCCTTGAAGACCGCCTTCGCGGCCGACAGCAGCCCGTCGCCGAACACGTATTGCGGCGTGATCGTGTACCAGCGCTTCGCCTTCGGCAGCATCTGGATCAACGGGCGCACCGTCTGCTCGATCGCGCCGAAGGTCGGCACCGACCAGCGGAACGTCGCCGCGTTGCAGTCCTTGCCGGTGATCTCGTCCGCGCCGGCCGTCGTGATGAACACGCCGTCCGCCTTCTGGACTTCCTTGCCCATCGCCAGCGATTCGGACGACAGGATGCCGCCCGCGAAGAAACGCACGCCCTTCTGCTGCGCGATCTCCTGCACGCGCCGCACGGCCGTCGCGGGCTTGCCCTCGGTGTCGAGCGCCGTATAGGCGAGCGGCGCGCCGAGCACCTTGCCGTATTGCTTGACGGCGAGCTGCATGCCGAGATCGGCGTACTTGCCGTTGGCGGCGAACGGGCCGGACATCGGCACCGGGCAGGCAAGCTGGATGGGCGCGCCCTGCGCGAACGCGACCCGGGACGACATGCTGCCGAGCGCGCCCGGCACGGCCGACAGCGCGGCCAGTTTCAACAGTTCTCGGCGATTCAAGTTGACGCTCCTCATGAGGGGGACACACGCGATACGACCGACTGCCAAACCGTGCCCACGCCACTCTTCGATGCGCGCCGCCGGTTGATCCTATTTATCATGATAAATAGAATGAACCTGATGCTAGAGTTGATCAAAATTGGTGTCAATCAGGCAAAATTCCGTACCCGCGCCGGGACCGATCGTCGACGATGACGCGGGCGCGCGGTCAGACAAAGGAGTCGTGAAGATGGTCATGGACCGAGCCAGGGCGGGCCTCGCGGTCGAAATCAAGCAGCCGAAGCGGGCCGACCTCGTCGCCGAGGAGATCAAGCGGCTGATCACCGAGAAGGACCTGAAGCCGGGCGACCGCCTGCCGCGCGAGGCCGAGCTGCAGCAGCTCTATGCGGTGAGCAAGAGCACGATCCGGGAGGCGCTGAAATCGCTCGAGGTGCAGGGGCTCATCAAGGTCACGACAGGGCCGTCGGGCGGCGGGATGGTCGTCGAGGTGCCGCTCGACCGCACGCTTCAGCTGCTGCAGAACTACCTGTTCTTCAAGGACGTGACGATCGACGACATCTATACGGTGCGCAAGCTGCTCGAACCCGAGCTCGCTGCCGGCGCCGTGCCGCACCTGACCGAGCGCGACTTCGCGGCGCTGGAATCCAACATCGCGTGCTGCGACGGCGGGTCGGGCGTGCACGATCGCGGCCACATGCTGCGTCAGCGGCAGGAGGACACGACGTTCCACGACATCCTCGCGGCCGCGAATCCCAATCCGTTCCTGCGCTTCAGTTGCGAACTGATCAACGAGATGATCCGGCAATTGATCGAGTTCCGGAACGATACGCCGCTCGCCGAGCACAAGCGCTTCGGCGAAGCGAACGTGTCGATCCACAAGGCGATCCTGCAGGCCGCGCGCGAGCGCGATGTCGAACGCGTCCGTGCGCTGATGGTCGAGCACATGACCGAAGCGCCCAAGCATGTGAAGCGGATGAAAGGCAAGCTGCGCGGGCGGCTGATCCTCGATTCCGAGATCCGCCGGCGGGCCGCCGCCGCACCCGTCGCCGAATCCGGTACGGCCGCGGCGGACCCGGAAGAACGCTGAGCGGCGGTACATGCGGCGTGGCGTCGAGGGCTGCAAGGGCCGACCGCTTCGCGGCGGCCCGAGGGCTTCTCCTGCGCCAGAGTGTCGCGATGTGCCGGGCCGGTGCCGCTGAGCGCCGCGCGCGGCACCGGCAGGAATGCACTCGCCGTGCGGTTCGCGCGGGCGATCAGATCGTCATCGCGCGTCGCCTTCCGTGTACCCGGTCGTGCCCTTCGTTTCCAGATACTCGACGAGGCCGAACTCCGCGTATTCGCGCCCGTTGCCCGAGCGCTTGTAGCCGCCGAACGGCGCGGCCGGGTTCCATGCCGGGTAGTTGATGTGGACGTTGCCGACGCGCAACCGCGCCGCGATCCGGCGTGCGCGTTCGAGGTCCGTCGACTGCACGTAGGCCGCGAGCCCGTAGACCGAATCGTTCGCGAGCGCGACGGCCTCGTCCTCGGTCCGGTAGGTCATGATCGCCAATACCGGCCCGAAGATTTCCTCGGTTGCGATCGTCATGCCCGGCGTGACGTTCGAAAACACCGTCGGCCGCACGTAGAACCCGTCCGTCAGCCCCTCCGGCCGGCCGGGGCCGCCGGCGACGAGCGTCGCGCCTTCCTCGATCCCGAGCCGGATGAAATGCTGGATGCGATCGAACTGCGTGCGGCTGACCACCGGCCCGATGCCGGTTTCCGTCGATCGCGGATCGCCGACGACGGTGCGTTCCGCTTCCCGGCGCGCCGCCTGCTCGGCCCGCGCCAGATGATCGACGTGCACGAGCATGCGCGTCGGCGCGTTGCACGACTGGCCGCTGTTGCTGAAGCAGCTACGCGCGCCGCGTGTGACGGCATCCTCGATGTCCGCATCGGGCAGGATCAGGTTCGGGCTCTTGCTGCCGAGCTCCTGGTGCACGCGCTTCACGGTATCGGCCGCCGCCTTCGCGACCTCGACGCCCGCGCGCGTCGAACCCGTGAACGACACCATGTCGACCTCCGGATGCCGCGACAGCGCGTCGCCCACTTCATGCCCGTAGCCATGCACGAGGTTGAACACACCGCGCGGCACGCCCGCTTCGTGCAGGATCTCCGCGAACAGGATCGCGCTGAACGGCGCGATTTCGCTCGGCTTGAGCACCATCGTGCAGCCGGCCGCGAGCGCCGGCGCGACCTTGCACACGATCTGGTTGATCGGCCAGTTCCACGGCGTGATCAGCGCGCACACGCCGATCGGCTCGTGCGATACCAGCAGCGAACCGGTCTGCGTGCTGAAGCGGAACGACTGCAGCGCGCGGATCGTCTGTTCGAGATGCGCGGTGCCGACCGCGGCCTGCATTGCCCGCGCGAACGCGATCGGCGCGCCCATCTCCTGGCTGATCGTCTGCGCGACTTCTTCGTAGCGACGCTGGTAGATGTCGAGGACGCGAGTCAGCAGCGCGACGCGCTCGTCCACCGACCAGCGCGAATACGTGTCGAAGGCCTGCCTCGCCGCGCCGACCGCGCGATCGACATCGGCCGCGCCGCCGATCGCGAGCCGCGCATACGGCCGCGCGGTGGCCGGGTCGATCACGTCGATCGATCGCGCGTCGGCCGGATCGAGCCACTGGCCGTCAATGTAGGACTGTTGTGACGTTCGCATCGAATGCTCCTGAAATGAAGGGTGCCGCTCAGCGCGTCGCCCGTGCGCAGGACTCGACGAGGATGTCGCGAATCTGCGCGACGAACCAGACGATCTCGTCGCGCGACATCACGAGCGGCGGCGAGAACTGCAGGATCGGCGTGCCTTCGTGGTCCACGCCCGCGCGGCACAGCAACCCCGCGTCGAAGATCGCCGGCGCGAGTATCGTCGACACGAACGCCTGCGCGCCGAGGCCCGCCGCCCAGCGGCGCGCGGCCTTGTCGGTCACGAGTTCGAGCGAGTAGTGATAGCCGTCGCCGCGCACGTCGCCGACGCACGGCAGTTCGAGCAGCCCGTCGAGCGTCTGGCGAAACACCGCTTCGTTGTCACGAACGTTCGCAAGTACGCCCTCGCGCTCCATGATCGCGAGGTTCGCGAGCGCGGCCGTGCATGCGACCGGATGGCCGCCGTACGTCGCGCCGTGCAGGAACATCTGCTGCGGCCCGTCGAGCACCGTGTCGACGACCGCGTCGCTCGCGATCACGCCGCCGAGCGGCACGTAACCCGACGCGATGCCTTTCGCGAACGTGATGATGTCCGGCTTCAGCCCGTAGCGCGCCGACCCGAAATACTCGCCGAGCCGGCCGAACCCGCAGATCACCTCGTCGGCCACGAGCAGCACGCCGTGCCGGTCGCAGATGTCGCGCAGGCCGGCCGCGTAGCCGGCCGGCGGCGTCAGGCTGCCGCCCGCGTTCTGCAGCGGCTCGACGACGATCGCGGCGACCGTGTCCGGCCCCTCCTGCACGATCAGCGATTCGATCTCGTCGAGCAGATGGCGCGTGAACTGCGCTTCCGTCTCGCCCGCCGGACGCCCGTAGCGCTTCGTGTTGCCCACATGGCGCACGCCCGACATCAGCGGCTCGAAATGCTTGCGGAAGTTCGTCATCCCGTTCAGCGCGAGCGCGCCGAACGACGTGCCGTGATACGCGACGCGCCGCGCGATGAACTTGCGCCGCTGCGGCTCGCCGCGCGACTGGTGATACTGGCGCACCAGCTTGATCGCCGACTCGTTCGACTCCGAGCCGCTCGACGTGAAGAACACGCGGTTCAAGCCTTCGGGCGCGAGCGCGGCGAGCTGGTGCGCGAGCCGGATCGCCGGTTCGTGGCCCACGCCCCAGTTGGTCGCGAACGGCAGCCGCGCCATCTGCTCGCGGATCGCATCGCCGATCTCCGCGCCGTGGCTGTAGCCGACCTGCACGCAGTACAACCCGGCGAGCCCGTCGAAATAGCGCTTGCCGTTGCGGTCGACGAGCCAGCAGCCTTCGCCGCGGTCGAACACGGTCAGCGCGTTCTCGCGGTATGCATCGGCATGCGTGAAGTGCATCAGCAGATGGCGCTTGCCGAGCGCCTGCAGGTCCGCAGCGGAATTGACGTCAACAGCGTGCATGGATCACTCCTCCTTCAGGGTTTCAAAACCGGCATCGCGCATGCCGGCCATTCAATTCATCGACAGCGTCGGCGCCGGGCGCGTGAAGCCGCGCGTCAGCCATACGAGCTGGCAGAGCCCGAGCACGAGCCAGCCGATGCCGACGTAGAACGTCTGGCGCGACAGCCCCGACCAGAGCCACACGTTCATCGCGAAGCCGATCGCCGGCATCAGGCCGTACGCGATCCAGCCCGCGGCGTGGCGATGCTCCGACCGGCCCAGATAGCTGCGCATCACGCACAGGTTCACGATCGCGAACGCGACGAGCGCGCCGAAACTGATCATCGTCGACGCAAGATCGAGCGTGATGAACAGCGCGGACAGCGACACGACGCCGACCGCGAGCGTCGCGCGCACCGGCGTGCGCAATCGCGCATGCAGATGACCGAACACGGATTCGGGCAGCACGCGGTCGCGGCCCATCGCGAACAGCACGCGCGTCACGCTCGCCTGGCCCGCCATCGCACTCGCGAAGCAGCCGGCCACGTACACCGCCACGAAGAACGCCGACAGCGTGCGGCCGCCGACTCGCCGCATCAGGTCGAGGCTCGCCGAATCGAGATCCTTGAACGCGTGCCAGTCGGGAAACACCAGTTGCCCGACATATGCGATCAGCATGAACAGCAGACCGCTCGCGAGCGTGCAGAGCAGGATGGCGCGCGGCACCGTGCGCCGCGGCTCGCGCGTTTCCTCCGACAGCGTGGTGACCGCATCGAAGCCGAGGAACGACAGGCACAGGATCGCGGAGCCGGCGAAGATCGCGCGCGCATCGCCGGACGACGGCAACGCGACGGCCATCGACAGCCCTTCGCCGGCCGCGACGTGCGCCGACGCGATCACGAAGACCGCGATGAACACGAGCTGGCTCGCGATCAGGATCAGGTTCACGCGATTGACGAGCCGGATGCCGACGATGTTCAGCCCGGTGATCAGCGCGATGCTGCCGACGATCCACACGCTGGCCGGCACCGCCGGAAAGATCTGCTTCATGTAGATGCCGATCGCGAGGTAGCTGATCATCGGGATGAACAGGTAATCCATCAGCAACGCCCAGCCGACCATGAAGCCGGCCGACGTGCCGAAGTTGCGGCTCGCGAACGTATAGGCCGACCCGGCGCTCGGCATCAGCCGCGCCATGTGGCCGTAGCTGCGCGCGGTGAACAGCATCGCGATCAGCGTGACCGCGTACGCGGCCGTCAGATGCCCGTTCGTCTCGCTCGTGACGAGGCCGTAGGTCGTGAACACCGTCATCGGCAGCATGTATGCGAGGCCGAAGATCACCAGCGTCGAGAGTCCGAGCAGATGCGGCTTGCGTGCGTCCGTGTCGCCGCGCTGCGCGTCCGCGCCGAATTCATGCATCGCGGCGGCCGATGCGGTTCGACCTGGCCTGTCGTTGTCCATGCTGTCCTCACGTGGGTGGCGTCCATGACTTCAACACGCGTGCGGCCGGCGCTGCCGGCGGGGCACGACTGGAAGAAAGTGTGGTGCGCCAAAAAATCGACGACGAATGAGAAAAGCGGACGTAATCGAGGGATATTTCCGGACATGTGGTCGCGCATCGCGCCATTCCGCCCTGCATGCTGCTGTGCCGCACTGGCGTTTTGCGGACATTCCGGCTATGTTCTGTGCGACCCCGTCACCGCATCGGCACCATGGACAGCCGTTCCCAACGAAACCAGAGTCGGGCCGAGCGCAGCCTGCGTTCGGCGCTCGGCCTCGCGCGCCCGGCCGGACGCCAGGAGGACATCCCCGCCACGGTCCATGCGATCGCGGTCGCGCTGGACGAGTGCCGCGTGCGGCACATCGCCGGCGCCGCGCTGCTCGAAGGCACCGGGCTGGGCGCGGACGAAGTCGCGTCGCCGAACCTGCACGTGAATCGCGGCCAGGAGCAACGGTGCTTCCGCAACCTGCTGCGCTGCAGCGGCGTACCGTCGATCGGGCTGTCGATCGGCGCGCGGCTGCATGTGTCGACGCTGGGTCTCGCCGGCTACGCGATGCTGATCAGCGGCTCCGTGATGCAGGCGTTCCGCTGCATGGGCCAGTTTCCGCTGTTCATGGGGCTGTATTTCGACGTGCGCATCGACGCGCACGCCGGCGGCATGAGCGTGACCATCGGCCGCTACAACGGCGAGCCCGATCTCGAGATATTCCAGGCCGACATGTGCCTGTCGAGCCTGCGCCTGATCGTGTCCGATCTCGTCGGCAAGCCGGTGTGGCCCGAGCAGGTGCAGCTCGCGCGCCGCACGCCGCGCAACGCGGCCGACTACGCGCGCCACTTCGGCTGCCCGGTCGTCTTCAATGCGGCCGACAACCGGCTCGTGTTCACGTCCGTGAACGGCACGGAGGCGCCGCGTCTCGCGAACGAAGTCAGCTTCAATGCATTGCACGGCCAGTGCGAGGTGCTCGAACGGCAGTGGGCCGCGTCGGTCGGCACGCGCTTCGCCGATCGCGCGAAGGAGTTGATGGCGCGCGACCTCGTGCGCTTCAAGTCGATGACGGCGCTCGCCGGCGCGCTGCATCTGACCGAACGCACGCTGCGTCGACGGCTCGACAAGGACGGCATCACGTTCCAGTCGTTGCTCGACGACGTGCGTCGCGACGAAGCCGTGCGGTTGCTCGACGATCACGCGTTGACGGTCGCCGCGATCGCCGAGCGGCTCGGCTACAGCGAGCCGCGCAGCTTCCGTCATGCGTATCGGCGCTGGACCGGCAAGACGCCGCGCTCGGAGTCGGACGCAGACGCGTGAACCCGATGCGCGGTATTCGTCGTTCACGCGCGTCGCGGGAATCGAAGTCGTCGAATATCGCGCGGCACTCGGCGTGTGCGGGAAGACCGCGCCGACGATCGCGCGACTGCCGACCAACGTGATCGGCACGCGTGCGCCGCGACGACGGTTTTACCTAACTGATTCGGTCTTCGAATCAATTTTTACGCACGCAGCGCTTCGCTACCGCGCTCCCGGCGACGCATCGCCGCGATCGCCCCCCGGGTAGACGCGATTTATCGATTGTTCTATACTCGCGTCAACTTCATCACAAAACGCATGATCTCGTGCGCAACGTGATGTCATTTCGCACTTCGTTGCGCATGCATCCGTTTCGCCACGTCAAAGGGGCCTCCGGCCCCAGCGGTCGGCTTCCAGCCGCCCGCATCCATGCCGTCTTCACAAGACGGTGCCCTGCTCGAACGCGCCTCGCCGTTACGGCGCCGCCGGGCTGAACCTGACAATCAGACGAACGCGTCGTTGCGTTCACCCGACCGCCAGCCGCACCTCGGTGCAGCCGGCAGCACTGTTTCCGTCAGTTCAATCGCGGCCATGCCGGGATCACGAACTTCCATCGCGACGCCATGCGGCGTCATCGCGGCGTGCGCCTGCGCGCGCCGCACCGAATCGAGGAGGCGTATCTTCATGACTCGACGCACTGTCCAGCTGGTGGGCAGCCTGGTAGCAATCATCGCCGTGGGATGGGCATTGGCGCGCGGCATCGGCGCCGAAACGTTCCATCAGCGCGCGGACGATCTCGCCTACTACGCGGGCCAGCACATGCTGCTGGTCGTCTATTCGATGACATTGGCCATCGCCGTGGGCGTGCCGGCCGGCGTGCTGCTGAGCCGGCCGCGATTCCAGCATCAGGCCGAGCGCTTCATGCAGGTCTTCAACATCGGCAACACGATCCCGTCGCTCGCGGTGCTCGCCATCGCGCTCGGCATCTTCGGCATCGGCAACGTGCCCGCGATCGTCGCGCTGTTCCTCGCGTCGCTGCTGCCCGTCACGCGCAATGCGTACGAAGGCATGAAGAACGTGCCGGCCGCGCTGCGCGAGGCCGCCAAGGGCATCGGCATGACCGGCTGGCAGTCGCTGGTTCGCGTGGAACTGCCCAATGCACTGCCGATCATCGTCGGCGGCGTGCGCACCGCGCTCGCGATCAACGTCGGGACGGCGCCACTCGCTTACCTGATCGGCGCGGACAGCCTCGGCTCGCTGATCTTCCCCGGCATCTACCTCGACAACCAGCCGCTGCTGCTGCTCGGCGCATCGCTCACCGCGATCCTCGCACTGGTGCTGGACGGCATCGTCGCGGCCGGCAGCCGCCATTGGCTCGCACGCCATGGAGGTGCCGCATGACGCTTCATCGCATCCTTCGATCGCTCGCACGCCTGTGCGCCGCCAGTGCGCTGTGCGTCGCGGCCAGCACGCCGGCATTCGCCGCGAAGCTCGTGCTCGGCGCGAAGAACTTCACCGAGCAATACGTGCTCGCGGAACTCACGTCGCAGTATCTGCGCTCGCGCGGCTACGACGTCGAAGTCCGCGCCGGGCTCGGCAGTACGCTCGCCCGCAGCGCGCTGGAGAACGGCCAGTTCGACCTGATGTGGGATTACACGGGTACCGCGGCGCTCGTCTACAACAAGATCCAGGACAAGCTGTCGCCCGAGGAAATGTACCGGCGCGTCAAGGCGCTCGACGTGCCGCGCGGGCTCGTGTGGCTCGACGCGTCGCCGCTCAACGACACCTACGCGATCGGCCTGCCGAGCCAGCTCGCGCAGGCCACCGGCATCCGGACGGTGTCGCAGCTCGCCGAGCACCTGAAGACCGATCCGGCGGCGAAGCATTACGTGTTCGGCATGGACGCGGAATTCGCGAATCGCCCCGATGGCCTCAAGCCGCTGCTCGCCGCCTACGGCATGCAGTTCAGCCGCGCGCAACTGAAACAGATGGACCCGGGGCTCGTCTATACGGCCCTGCACAACAACCAGTTGAAGATCGGCCTCGTCTACACGACCGACGGACGCGTGAAGGGCTTCGGCATCGTGCCGCTCGAGGACGACAGGCACTTCTTCCCGCCGTACAACGCGACGCCCGTGGTGCGCCAGGGCACGCTCGCGCACAACCCGAAGCTCGCGACGCAGCTCAACGCGCTGTCGGCCGCGCTCGACAACGACGCGATGCAGGCGATGGCCAAGGCGGTCGACCTCGACGGCAAATCGCCGCGCGACGTCGCCGACGAATTCCTGCGCACCCACCCGCTACCTTGAAGGAGCAACCGATGAGCGTATTCGACTATCTCGCTTCGAGCTGGCCCGAGCTGCTGCAGCTCACGCTGCAGCACATGTGGCTCGTCGCGATCGCCGTGGGCTGCGCGATCGTCGCCGGCGTACCGCTCGGCATCCTGATCAATCGCCACGACTGGCTCGCCGGGCCGCTGCTCGGCATTGCCACGCTCGTGCTCACGCTGCCGTCCATCGCGCTGTTCGGCCTGATGATCCCGTTGTTCTCGCGCTTCGGCCAGGGTATCGGCGCCGCACCCGCGATCACCGCCGTGTTCCTCTACTCGCTGCTGCCGATCATGCGCAACACGTACCTCGCGTTGCACAACGTGGATGGGGGAATCAAGGAAGCCGGCACCGGCATCGGCATGACGTCGTGGCAGCGCCTGCGCCTCGTCGAGCTGCCGCTGGCGGTGCCCGTGATTCTCGCGGGCGTGCGCACCGCGGTCGTGATGAACATCGGCGTGATGACGATCGCCGCCGTGATCGGCGCGGGCGGCCTCGGCACGCTGATCCTGCGTGCGATCGGACAGAGCAGCATGATGAAACTGCTGGTGGGCGCGGTGCTCGTGAGCCTGCTCGCGATCGTCGCCGACCGGCTGCTGCAGATGCTGCAACGTGCATTGACACCGAAGGGAGTGCAGAAGACATGATCGAACTCGACAAACTGACCAAGACCTTCACGCGCAAGGACGGCCAGGCCGTACGCGCGGTGGACTCCGTGAGCCTGTCGGTGCCCGAAGGGGAAATCTGCGTGTTCCTCGGCCCGTCGGGCTGCGGCAAGACCACCACGCTCAAGATGATCAACCGGCTGATCGCCGCGACCTCGGGCCGCGTGCTCATCAACGGCGAGGATACGGCGCAACTCAATGAAGTCGACCTGCGGCGTCACATAGGCTACGTGATCCAGCAGATCGGGCTGTTTCCGAACATGACGATCGAGGAAAACATCACCGTCGTGCCGCGCCTGCTCGGCTGGGGCAAGAAGCGCTGCGCCGAACGCGCGCGCGACCTGATGTCGATGGTCGCGCTCGACCCGAAGCTGTACCTGAAACGCTATCCGCGCGAGCTGTCGGGCGGGCAGCAGCAGCGCATCGGCGTGATTCGCGCGCTGGCCGCCGATCCGCCCGTGCTGCTGATGGACGAGCCGTTCGGCGCGGTCGATCCGATCAACCGCGAATCGATCCAGAACGAGTTCTTCCAGATGCAGCGGCAACTGAACAAGACCGTGATCATGGTGAGCCACGACATCGACGAAGCGATCAAGCTGGGCGATCGCATCGCCGTGTTCCGGCGCGGCCAGCTCGTGCAGTACGATCACCCCGACACGCTGCTGGCGCGCCCGCGCGACGAGTTCGTCGCGCAGTTCGTCGGCCAGGACAGCACGCTCAAGCGCCTGCTGCTCGTGAAGGCCGGCGACGCCGCCACGCAACCCGAAACGGCGCGCGTCGATACGCCACTCGCGCATGCCTTGGCGGTCATGGACGAAACCGACTGCCGCTATCTGACCGTGCTCGACGACGCGGGCCGGGCGCTCGGCTACGTGACGCGCCGCGCGGCACGCACCGACGGCGGCGGCGTGTGCGGCGAACGCGTGACGCCGTTCCCGGCCGGCGTCGCGGCGGACGACAACCTGCGCATCGTGCTGTCGAAGATGTATCAATACAGTGTGTCATGGATGCCGGTGCTCGACCCCGACGGTGCGTGGCTCGGCGAGATCACGCAGGATTCGATCGCCGCGTACCTCAGCTCGGGCCGATCGCGCCGGCAAACCGGCCAGCCGCCGGGCAGCCCGGCCGAGGCGGTGGCGGCGGTCGCCACGTCCTGAGTCGCGCCCGGACCGGCGCGTCGTGGCGCCGGCTTCGGGAAGCGGATCAATGCCGCGCGTTGCGGAAAAATGTCATCGCGTTCGTTCGAGCATCGCGCGTCAAAAACCGCTGCAATGACAACCGTCATCCGGTTTTCCGGCACACGCGATCCGCCTCAGCGCTGCGGCGTGCGGACTTTTCCGTCGACCTTCAACGTGCGCCGGTCGCGCGCGGCCTCGTATTCGACCGTCTGCGCCGGCGCGACCGCGCCATAGGATCGCCCGTTCACATAGACGACGCCGTCGCGCAACTCGATCCTGTCGCCGTCGACCGTCGCAGTAGCCCGGTCGCCCTGCAATACCGCGCCCGAACAACCGGCGGTCGAGAAGCTGCGGACCGAGGTGCCCGGCATCGCGCCGTTCCCGCCGGCCCGATCCGCCGCATGCGCGGCGCTGCACGGCGGCGCGTCCATCGCGCCGGCGGCATGGAGCGGCGCCGCCCCGATGCCGCTCCCGGCAAGCAACGCGATCGTCATCGGCAACAGCTTGTTCATGGTGATCTCCGTGGTCCGTGGTCCGCGTTCGTCGATCGAGGATCGGTCGATGCCCCTGCTCGCAGGCCGGCCAGCTCCGGCCAGTATGCGGCCACTTCGCCGCGCCGGGCCATCCGCTTCTGTACCAGTCGCGAGCGCGCCGTTCCGGCTGCCCCCCACGTCTCGTCGGCCTGGCCGTCCGGCCGCGCGCAAGCGCCACTGCGAAGCAATCGGTCCCGCATGAAAATCCGTCTTGCTCAAGTTGCGACTCGCAACTATTATTGATTGCGATACGCAACCTTTCAGGGGCAACCATGGACCTCATCGACGCACCGGCCAAGCCGCGCGACGCGACCATCCTCGAGCTGCGCGACTTCTCGCGCAAACTGGTGCGCGAGCTCGGCTTCATGCGTGCGACGCTGGCCGACAGCGACTGGGCGCCGTCGGCCGTGCACGCGATCCTCGAGATCGGGATGGCGCCCGGCATCAACGCGAAGGATCTCGGCGCGATCCTGCGGCTCGACAAGTCGAACACGAGCCGGCAACTCGCGCGGCTCGAAGCGGCCGGTGTCGTGGAGCGGCGCGTGTCGAGCGAGGACGCGCGCGCGATCGAGCTGTACCTGACCGCCGAAGGCAAAAAGCTTCAGAAAAGAATCGACACGTTCGCGACCGACCAGGTGTCGAATGCGCTGCGTCGCATGATTCCGGCCGACCAGCAGGCGCTGCTGCGTTCGCTCGCGCTGTATGCCGATGCGCTCGCCCAGGACAACGCGGCCAGGGCGAGCGTCGCGCCTGCCGACGCGCCGTCGATTCGCGAGGGCTATCAGCCCGGCTGCATCGGCGACATCGCGAGCCTGCATGCGCGCTTCTATGCGGAACACTGGGGTTTCGGCGCCTTCTTCGAACAACGCGTGGCGACCGAGCTGGCCGCCTTCGCGGGTGCGCTGCCGGCCGACGGCAAGGCGCTCTGGCTGTGCCAGGAAGACGGCCGGACGCTCGCGTCGCTCGCGATCGACGGCGACCCGGCGACGGGCGTCGCGCACCTGCGCTGGTTCATCGTCAACGACGCGTTGCGCGGCTCGGGCGTCGGGCGTCGGTTGATGACGCTCGCGATGCGTTTCGTCGACGAGTACCGGTTTCGCGAAACCTACCTGTGGACCTTCAAGGGGCTCGATGCCGCACGCCATCTGTACGAATCGTTCGGCTTTGCGCTGACGAGCGAAAGCGCGGGCACGCAGTGGGGGACCGAGGTCGTCGAGCAGCGCTTCAGCCGGCCCGGGCCGTCCGGCGGCTGAGATCGGCGGACGCCGTCGCTGCGCAGGTCGTCATGCGTTCTCGTCTTGAACGACACACGCGCATCCCGACGAAAGGAATCGCCTCGATCCCGTGAACTATCGGGCCGCCTGCGCCTGCTCCGCCGTAAACGCATCGTCGATGAACCGGATCACGTCGTCGAGCGACGACGTGCACACCGCGTCCGCGACAAGCGACCGAAACGCACCGTCCGGCCCGAAGCAGACTAGCGGCTTGCGCCAGCGCTGCGCGAGCGCAATTTCCTCGGCGGTACCGGGCCCGCCCGGCAGCGCGACGATCAGGTCGCTGCTCAGCACGTTCACGTAGTTGCGGTTGATCGTGTCCGGCGCGGCGCCCGGTTCGCGGCGCGGCAGCGGCGTGAGGACCGGGATGTCGACGAACGGATGCGGATAGCCGTCGAGCGGCACGAAACCCGCGACCGGATCGGCCTGCGTCGGCAGGATGCCGATCGACCGGCCGGCCCGACCGGGCACGCCGGCGAACGCGCGCGCGACCGCCAGCATCACGCCCTGCCCGCCGCCCGTCAGCAGGTTGAAGCCGGCCTGCGCGAGCCACGCGCCGAGCGGTTCCGAAAACGCGAGCCACGGCTCCTTGCCCGAGCCCATCACGCCGATCGTCCTGTTGTTCCGTTGCATCGTGGTTTCCGGTGAAATCGTGGCGGTGCATGCACGCACCGTGTTCATTCGAGCTCGACGCCCTTGAGCTCGGGGATCAGGAACAGCGTCGCGACCATGTCGAGCACGTACAGGCCGGCGAGCAGCGCGATGGCCGTCTGGAACGAGTAGTGCGCGGCGAGCGCGCCGACCGCGACCGGGCCGAAGCCGCCGACCGCGCGGCCGATGTTCCACAGCACGTTCTGCGCGGTCGCGCGTACGGCCGTCGGATAGCCTTCCGACATCAGCGTCCCGTAGCCGCCGACCATCCCGTTGACGAACATCCCCATCAGCGCGCCGGCCCACAGCATCGCCGTCGGGTCCGACAGCCGCGCATAGGCGATGACCGTCACGACCGAGCCGAGCTGGTACAGCAGGAACGTCGGCTTGCGGCCGATGCGGTCGGCCAGTTGGCCGAACACCCAGACGCCGATCATCATCCCGACGACGGTCGCCGCCGTCCACAGCCCCGATTTCGTCAGCGAGAAGCCCATCTGCTTCGACAGGAAGGTCGGCAGCCAGATCATGATCCCGTAGTAGCCGAAATTCTGGACCGAACACAGGATCACGATGCCGACGCTCGTGCGCGCGGTACGGGCGTCGGCGACGAGCATGCGGAACGCGTTGGATTTCGGCTGCGTCGCGCGCTGCACGAACGCTTCCGGCTCGTGCAGCTTGTTGCGCATCACCCACGCGAGCAGCGCGGGCAGCACGCCGACCACGAACATGCCGCGCCAGCCGATGTGAAGCAGCAGCAACGGCGTCAGCAGCGCGGCCAGCAGCACGCCGACCTGCCAGCCGAGCGCGACGTAGCACGACACGCGGGCGCGCTTGGCTGCCGGCCACGCTTCGGCCGCGAGCGCCATGCCGATCCCGAACTCGCCGCCGAGGCCGATGCCCGCGATGGTGCGATAGACGAGCAGATCCTCGAAGCCGCGCGCAAAAGCGCACAGGCCGGTGAAGATCGCGAACAGCAGGATCGTCCAGGTCAGCACCCGCACGCGCCCGTAGCGGTCGCTCAGCGCGCCGAACACGATGCCACCCGCGACCGCGCCGATCAGCGTCCACGTGACCAGGGCACCACCCTGCCCGGGTGTCAGGTGGAGCGCCGCCGTGATCGCCGGCAGCATGAAGCCGAGGATCAGCAGGTCGAAGCCGTCCATCGCATAGCCGATCGCCGAGCCGGCCAGCGCTTTCCACGCGTACGCCCCGACCTGCTCGACGCGCGGGGTCGACGGGCCGCCGAGCGCCGAAGATTTCATGTTTGCTGCCATGGTGTCCTGCCACGAATGTCCGGCGACATTCTAAGGCCTGTGCCCGCGAACGACGGGGGCGGACGCACGTCGGCCCGCGCTGGCGGGGCGGCAGGCGGAAAATGACAGGCAACGAACGGAAAAGAGAAAAAAGAAGGGAAAACGTCGATCCGGTGCGGCGGCGAGGCCGGCGATGTCGCGATCAGGCCGGACACCGGATGAAAGACAGCAGGCGGGCGGAGGATTGCCGGCCGGCCCGCCCGCGCGAACCGGGCGGCGCCGGATGGCCTTGCGATGCGACGGGCTTCAGCCCTGATCGTCCCCGGGCCACCAGGTCTTGGCCTCGCGATCGACCGCAAGCGTTTCGAGATCCTTGCCTTCGAGCCATTTCGGCCGCGGGCCGCGCCCCGACCATGAGCGGCCGGTCGACGGATCGTAGTACTTGGCAGGCGCCTTGCGCTTGCGCTGGACGATGTAGCCGAGCGCGCTCAGCACTTCCTGTTGCGAAATTCCCAGCAACTCGACCTGTTCCTTGAACGCCGCGAGCGCGGCCTGCTTCTCCTTCTGCTTCGCCTCTGACAGCTTGATGTTCAGGTCCCGAAGTTGTGCTTCGAGTTCCTGCAGGGCCTGGGTCATGTATTCATCCTCTTTGGGCATGTTTTTGCAAAAAGCTCCGATGGCCGAACCTACCACGAAGTTCAGCCGATCGGGGCTGTCAAATAGGTGAATCGTCCACCTGAGCCGGCATGATTGCGCGATGCGCACTAAACGACGTCGTGCGTCACTGACAGGCAAGGCCAGGCCGGCAAAGGCGGCGCCGCGTACGCATGCAAGGGGCGACGGCGGCGGCAAATGATCGCCGCGCGTGGCACGGGCGCGGCATGGCGCGAATGATAGCAGTGCGCGGCGTCGTGATGCAGAAGTCGCTGACCGGCGTCGCGCGGGCCCGACGGTTCAGCGATCGGCGCCGCCGGGCTCCCACGCGATCCGGTCGAACAGCGCGCGCAGCTTCGCGCCGCGCGCCGCGTTCAACGCCGCCGCATGCGCGACGCGTCCGGCCAGATGCGCACGAAAATCCGGATGCGCGTCGCGGTTCTGCGACGCCGGGCCATGCCGGATGCAATTGGTCAGGATGGCCTTCAGGCGATCGAACGCGTCGCGCGCCAGATTCGGATGACGGTTGACGACCACGCCGGCCAGTTGCTGACGCGCACCGCGCCACATCACGCGGGTCTTGCGCAATTGCAGCGCGAAACCTTCCTCGAGCGCGATCGCGGCGATCCGGATCTGCAGCCGCTCGATGTCGCGCGCGAGCGCGCCGCCGCCGGAGAACGCGAGATCGTCCGCATAGCGCGTGTAGGTCGCATCGAGCGAACGCGCGAGCGCGGCGAGCCGCAGGTCGAAGCGGAACGCGCACAGGTTCGCGAGCGCCGGCGACGTCGGCGCCCCCTGCGGCAGATGCCGTTCGCGATAGCGCTGACGGCCAATCCAGTCGAACCGGTCGCGCAGGTCCGGCGCGAGCAGCCGCGCCGACGGCACGCGATTGGTACACAGCCCGGTGAGCGTACGCGCGACTTCGGCCGGATACCCGAGCGTCGCGAACAGCGCATGGACGCGCGCGGCGCGCACCGACACGAAGAAATCCGCGAGATCGAAGCGCACGACGACATCGCGATCCGCATGCGGCGCCGCGAACGACACGATCCCGTGCCCCTTGCGAAAACCGTGTACCGCGCCGTGCGGCGCAATGCGATCGAGCAGCCCGTGCAGGATGCGGCGCTGCGCTTCGCGCAGCCGCCCTTTCGGGATTTCGACGAGGCGGCACCCGCCGCTGCGCTTGTCGACCGCGACGTACGTGTAGTGATGCAGCGGCGTGGCGCTGCTGCGCGCGTCGACACGCCAGTGATCGGCCAGCCAGTCGAGTTCCGGTGTGTTCACCCCGAGCCAGCCGGCGAGATCGCCGGGCGTCGGCCAGTGCGGCACGTCGCAGTCAGCGAGCGGCACGGGCAGCGGTCGCTGGATCAGCGGCCGCCGCACGATGCGGATCACCGCCGGCCGACGGTCGCCATACCATGCGCGCACGAACGCGGGCGCCTCGGCCAGGATTGCCGCGAGCGCGTCGGTGTCGGTATCGGCCCAGTCCGCGCCGAAGCGGGCGAGCGCGAGGTCCGCGCATTCGTGCGTCCACGGCGGTGCTTCGCCGAGCACGGCGGCCATCCGCGCGACGATGCCGTCGCGTTCGGGCGGACCGGCGAGCATCGCCTCGGCAATCGTGCGGATGGTGTCGCGCAGGGATGAGTGCATGGGAAACGGAGGCGGGACGATGAGTCAACGTGGCTGGTGCTGCGAGAGCCGTCGTTGCGCAACGCGCAACATGCGCACTTGCGACGCATCGGTGTATCGATCTGATCCACGGGGTAGCCCCGTGGTCCTGGAACATCGGCTGCCTGTTCCGGGCGTGTGCTTGACCCACCGCCCCGCGTCGCGACTTTAATCGGCGGCCGCGCCAGGTGTCAAATCGAGCCGGACGATGCGCGCCGCGCGGCGGCCTCGCGCTTATGCGCGCCGGCTGAACAGCTCGCTGAACGCGATCGGCGCCACGCCGATGCCGGCCAGGCCGTTCAGTATCGTCGCCCAGCTCGCGTCGGCCACGCTGACCGGAAACGACCGTACGCGATGGGCGAGCAGCCAGAAGGTGCGCGTCATGCCGTCGCTCATCGCGACCTCGTAGCCGCTTGCCGCCGCCCAGTAGCCGACCGAAGGCAACGTCACAGGTGCGTCGCGGCCGCTTCCGAACGCGGCGGCCGCCGTCGCGAACTTGCTGTCGAGCGACATGGCGCGGCGCGGTACGCAATCCTGCGAATTCTGTTTGGGGAACGTGGGGCTCGTCTCGAGCCAGCGGCGATAGAACGTCTCCGCGTCGATATGGACGACGAACCGCTCCGCGCCACCCGGCTCGGCCTTCAGATAGCAGTCCGCCTGGTTCGGCACGGGAACGCGCCACGTCGCGCGCTTCGCACTCAGGTCGACCAGTTCGCACGCCATCGACGGGCGCTGGGCGGGTATAGCGGCTCCGGATTCGCGCAGGTCCTGTGCGCGAAGGATGCCGTTACGAAGACGTGTCAGCATGGGCCCTCTCTCTTTCTCTCGATTTTTTCGCATGAGTCAGGGCCCGTCGTGCGATCCGCGCCGGCGCCGCGATGCGGTCGCCCGGTTCCCCGACGCTCCCGACCGAATCGGGAACCCGCGCAGTGTATCGCCTTTCGATGCAGGTACGACAGGGCTCCGTCACGCCCCATGCAGCGGCACCGGCCGGCACGGCTGACGCAGCAATCGGGCCACCCCGCTTCCCTACATGTTGCCCGCCAGATGAAACCGCGACGCCGGATGCCACAGCCTGACCGACGTGGCGACCTGATCGCCGACCCACGTACGGCGTCGCAACAGCAAGCACGGTTCGCCGATTTCCATCACGAGATGCCGACGCACCTGCGCATTGGGCTTCTCCGCGTAGATCCGGAACTCCGCGCGCTGGATCGGCGCCAGTCGCACCATGTAGTGATTCGGCGTCTCGAGCGTGAAGTCCTGTTCCAGATACGCGGGAAACAACGCCGGATTCACGTAGCGATCCTCGAACTGGATCGGTTCGTCCTCCTCGTAATGGACGATACGCGAATGAAACACGGGTCCGGCGCGCAACCCGAGCGCATCGATCGCGTCCGGGTCGACGCTGCGCTCGATCAGCAGCACGCGCGCACTGTGCCGGTGGCCGCGCTCGGCAATCTCGTCCGCGATGTTGCGGATCTCCAGCACCGTCGACTCGTAATGCCGGCGCTCGACGAACGTGCCGGCCCCCTGGATGCGGGTCAGCACGCGCTCGGCCGTCAGTTCGCGCAGCGCGCGCGACACCGTCATCCGCGCCACGCCAAATTCCTTGACCAGTTCGGCCTCGGTCGGGATCGCGCCGCCGGGCTTCCAGTCGCCCTTCGCGATCCGCTCGACGACGTAGCGCTTGATCTGCTGATAGGCCGGCAATGCCCGCGCCGGCACGGTGTCGGCCGATGCCGACGCCTGCCGGGCGTAAAGTCTGCGTTCCGTTTCGCTCATGCGCCCTCGACCGAATGAATGTAGGGTGATCGGCTCGCCGTTGACCGTCGTCATCGCAACGACGGCGGCACACCGGCGACGATGCCGGCCGCGATCGCGATATCGTCCGCGAGCGGCCGGTCGTCGTGATACGCCGGCGCACGTTCGCGCACGTGTCGCCACAGCGCGTCGGTCGATGCGGCGCGCCCCGTTTCGCCCGGCTGCAGATCGTACGCCTGCGCGGCGGCCAGCAGCTCGATCGCGAGCACGCGCGTCGTGTTCTCGATGATGTCGAGCGCTTTCAGCGCGGCCGGCGTCGCATGACACAGGTGATCTTCCTGCAGCCCCGACGTGATGCCGCCGTCGAGGCTCGCCGGCGCCGCGAGCCGCTGATTCTGCGCGACCAGCGCGACCGCCGTGTACTGCGCGATCATGAAACCCGAACAGCTGCCGCCCGGCGTGGCAAGAAACGCCGGCAGCCCGCTGACGAGCGGATTCACGAGCCGGTCGAGACGCCGCTCGGCAATCGCCGCGACCTGCGCCATCGCGCTCGCGAGGCTGTCCATCGCGAGCGCGATGCCGGCGCCGACCGCATGCGCCTGCGAATGCACGGCCGGCGCCTCGCGCGTGCCGGCGACGATCGGATTGTCGGTGACCGATGCGAGTTCGCGATCGACGACCTCCGCCGTGACGTCGAACACGTCGCGCGCCGCGCCATGCACGTGCGGAATCGTGCGCAGGCTGAGCGGGTCCTGCGTATGCCGGCCGTTCGCCGCGGCAAGCATGCCGCTGTCCGCCAGCAGCGCACGCAAACGGGCGCCGACCTGCCCGATACCGGGGGAAATCCGCAGCGCGAGCGAAGCCGGATCGAATGCGGCGAGTTGCCCGCCGAGGTTCTCGAAGCTCATCGCCGCGATCCAGTCGGCCCAGTCGAGCAACCGTTCCGCGCGGGCCAGCGCGAGCGCCGCCAGCCCCGTGACGCACGGCGTCCCGTTGACGAGGCTCAACCCTTCCTTCGCGCCGAGGACGAGCGGTTCGCGCCCGATGCGCCGCAGCGCCTCGTCGCCGCGGATGCGTTCGCCGCGATGGCGCGCACGGCCATGCCCGACGCAAACCAGCGCGACGTGCGCCATGTGGGTCAGGTACCCGACCGAGCCGTGCGCCGGCACTTCGGGAAGGCAATCGTGCTCGAGCAGCGCGACGAGCTGGTCGACGACGTCGGCACGCACGCCCGAATGCCCATGCGCATAGTTGTTGATCGCGGCCGCGATGATCGCGCGCGTTTCGGCCGCGCCGAGCGGCATGCCGACGCCCACCGCGTGACTCATCAGGATGTTGTGCGACAACGTGCTCTGCTGGGCCGGCGACACGATCACGTCGCACAGCGCGCCGACGCCGGTATTGACGCCGTAGGCGCGAATTCCGCGCGCGACGATCTCGTCGACGAGTTCGCGAGCGGCCACGACCCGCGCGCGCGTCTCGTCGGCCAATGCCAGGGGCTCGCCGGCCGCCACCGCCGCAACCTGTCGCCAGTCGAGCGGCTGCGCCGCACGGAATACGGTCATGGTAGCCTCAGTTCGTGGTGCGGTCGTGGTGGCTCGACACGAATTGCCGGAAGCGCTCGGAGGTCTGGCCGCCGAAGACTTCGTCGGGCGTCCCGTCCGTATCGACCTCGCCCTGATGCAGGAACATCGCGCGGTTCGACACGTGGCGTGCAAAGCCCATTTCGTGCGTGACGACCAGCATCGTGCGCCCCTCTTCCGCCAGCGAGCGCATCACGCGCAGCACCTCGCCGACCAGCTCCGGGTCGAGCGCCGACGTCGGTTCGTCGAACAGCATCACCTTCGGATGCATCGCCAGCGCGCGGGCAATGGCGACACGTTGCTGCTGGCCGCCCGACAGGTGCGCGGGATAGTAGCCGCGCTTGTCCGCGAGGCCAACGCGTGCGAGCAGCGCCTCGGCTTCCTCCACCGCTTCCGCGCGACTGCGCTTCTGCACCCGCAGCGGCCCTTCGACGAGGTTGTCAAGCACCGTCATGTGCGACCACAGGTTGAAGTTCTGGAACACCATGCCGAGCTGCGAGCGAATCCGGTCGACCTGGCGCCGGTCGCTCGGATGCAGCTTGCCGTCGCGTGCGCGCTTCATCGCCAGCTCTTCGCCCGCGAGCGCGACGGAGCCGTCGTCGGGGGTCTCGAGCAGGTTCAGGCAACGCAGGAACGTGCTCTTGCCCGATCCGCTCGCGCCGAGGATCGAGATGACGTCGCCCTCGTGCGCGTCGAGCGAAATGCCCTTCAGCACATGGTGATCGCCGAACGACTTGTGGATGTTTCTGACCGACAGCGCAACGGGAGCAGCGGTGTTCATCGGTTTCTCCTGGAAAGAATGGCGCGCTCAGGACGCGACGCGCCGGGCATTGCGGGTCGCCGCGGCAGGCGCGCCGGACGGCTTCGGCGCACGCAGGTGCCCCGAGAGCCGCCATTCGAGCGCGCCGAGCAGGCGCACGACGATGAAGTTCAGGCCCAGATAGATGATGGCCGCGCAGACGAACACTTCGGTCGTCCGGTAGGTTTGCTGAATGATCTGCTGCGCGACGCCCGTCACTTCCCATACCGTGACGAGGCTCGCCAGCGCGGTCGACTTGACGAGCAGCACGGCTTCGGTCGAATACGCGGGCAGACACTGGCGCAACGCGATCGGGCCGATCACGCGCCGCAGCAGCGAGAAGCCCGACAGGCCGATGGAATACCCGGCCTCGATCTGCCCGACCGGTACGGCCATCAGCCCACCGCGCAGGATCTCGGCCGTGTAGCCGGCCGTGCACAGCGCGAGCGACAGCACCGCGCAGACGTACGGCTCGCGCAGCAGCGGCCACATGAAGCTCTCGCGGATCACGCCGAACTGGCCGAGCCCGTAATACACGAGAAACATCTGGATCAGCAGCGGCGAGCCGCGAAACACGAGGATGTAGGCCCGCGCGAAGCGGTTCGGCAGCCAGCGCGGCGACACGCGCATCGTGACGATCACGAGCGACAGCAGGCCGCCGAGCACGAGCGATGCGAAGAACAGGCCGAGCGTGGTCGGCACGGCCGCGAGCAGCTGGCGCAGCGTATCGAGGAGAAAAGCGAAATCGATGGACATGCCCGTACTCCGTCAGTTGCGCGCGAAATTGCGGCGGAACGACCGGCCGACGATCGCCTCGGCCCGGTTGAACACACGGTTCGACAAGCCCGTCATCAGCAGATACAACGCACCGCCCGCGACGAAGAACACGAAGTACTGGTGAGTCGAATTGGCAGCGATCTGGCTCGTGCGCAGCAACTCGGCAAGACCGGTGACCGAGATCAGTGCGGAATCCTTCAGGCTCAGTTGCCACACGTTGCCGATACCGGGCAACGCGAAGCGCAGCACCTGCGGAACCAGGATGCGCCGCAGCACCATGCTGCGCGGCATGCCGATCGAGCGCGCCGCTTCGAGCTCGCCTTTCGACACGGCGAGCACCGCCGCGCGATAGACCTCTGCCTGATAGGCGCCCGAGATCATCCCGACCGCGAGCGCACCGATCACGAACGGCGGTACGCCGATGAAGCCTTCCGCGCCGAACCACTGGCCGACGGCCGTCACGAGCGTCGAGCCGCCGAAGTAGAACAGATAGATGACGAGCAGTTCGGGCACGCCGCGAAATACCGTCGTATACAGATCGCCGAGCAGGCGGAGGGTGCGGTAGCGCGACAGCTTCGCCGCCGCGATCGCCGCGCCGATCACGGCGCCGACCGCGAGCGCGGCGAGCGTCAGCGCGACCGTCATCAATGCGGCGAGCAGCAGCACACCGCCCCAGCCTTCGGTACCGAAGCCGAGCATTTCAAGAATCGCCATGCGTGCCTCCCTGCATGCGTTGAGTGAATCCGCTGGATGCGTGCCGCCGCGCCGCGCGTCGTTCGACGAACTTACGCGGCGGCGGCCGAACGCGCAGCGCTTACGGCGTGACGTCGGTCTTGAACCACTTGTCGGCGAGCTTCTTCACGGTGCCGTCCGCGAGCGCCGCGGCGATCGCCGTATCGAACTTCGTCTTCAGGTCGGCATCCTGCTTGCGGAACGCGAGCCCTTCGCCCGGCCCCCAGATCGGGCCGCCGAGCTTCGGCCCCGCGAGCACGATCGATGCGTTGTCCTTCTTCGCGTTGTTCGCCGCGTAGTACGTGACGTCGTCGAACGATGCATCGATGCGCCCGGCGACCAGATCGAGATCGCGTTCGGGCGACGTCTTGTACACGCGAATCGACGCGATGTCCTTGAAGCTGTCGTTGATGAATTTCGTGTAGACGGTGCCCGACTGGATACCGATCGTCTTGCCCTTCAGCTGCTTGCGCAGCGTGTCGACGGTAGGCTTGTCCGCGTTGGCGTCGCCTGTGAGCTTGACGATCGGTGCGCCGGGCGCGGCCTTCGGCAGGATCTTCGTATCGGTGACGGCGAACGTCGCCGGCGTCGCCGCATACGGACGCGAGAACAGCAGGATCTTTTCGCGCTCCGGCGTGATCGAAATGGCATCCATCAGGACATCGAACTTGCCGGCCTGCAGGCCCGGAATCATCCCGTCCCAGTCCTGCGCGACCATGTTGCACTGCACCTTGATGCGCTCGCACACGTTGGCGAGCAGCTCCGGCTCGAAACCGCCCAGCTTGCCGCCCGGCAGCGTGAGGTTCCACGGCGCGTAGCCGCCTTCGAGCGCGACCGTCACCGTCTTCCATTCCTTTGCCTGCACCGGCGCCGCGAGCGTTGCCGCCGCAGCCGCGATGACGCCGATCGTCCTGATTGCCCACTTGATGCGCTTGCCGTTCACGAGATTTCTCCTTGCGTTGAAGTTCGCCATCCCTTCGGTGCAGCAAGCCGCCTCAGGAATTTGTCTATACAAGCATGCAAGAAGAAAAACAGCGAGACAAGCGGTGATCAATAAAAACCGCGGAAACGCGGGAAATCCCCTAATTTCAAGGGTCTGGCGTGCATCGTCACGGGGAATTCCGGCACACGTTTGGTGCAATTCGAGCGGCCGAATCTCAAGGATGACTAGACAAATTTTGAATTCGACCACGAGGCCGCGCGACCCCGCGACGCATGTCTGAGGATTGGCGGCTCGCAATGCCTGCGCGTGGCCGCATCGATCGCGCCGTGCTGTGCGGCACCTGCGTCTGCATCGGCGTCGCGCGGCGCCATCGTCGGGGGGCGGATGCTTCGTTGGTCAAATGAATACCGGGCGGAAGATCGCCCGGCTGCCAGGTAGGCGGTGAACGGCGGCACGAACCTCAGCGAATCGGCTCGTTGATATCGGCGGGTGCCGCGAGCCGTGGCCGGTATCGCTCCTACAGCGCCCGCGGCGCGTCGCGCAGCACGGTCCGCAGCGCCGTATCGAACGGCGTCGCGTAATCGATCCCGAGCGCGCGCATGCGTGCGGCATCGAGATGGCAGTCGTACGGGCGCGGTGTCGCGTCGGTCGGCTGCGTGATCGGCGTGAGCGACGCGTCGATGCCGAGCGCGGTGGCAATTCGCTGCGCGATGTCGTACTTCGTCATCGGCTCCTCGCCCGACCAATGGCGAATGCCCGTGACGGATTCGCCCGCAAGATGGCGCAGCGTCAGGTCGCGGATGACCTGCGCGACGTCGGGCGTGTAAGTCGGGTAACGGATCGCCCATGCGTCCATGCCGACCGCGTCGGCGCCCGGCCGCGAAGACGCGACGACGGCCGGCACGAGGCTCGTGACGGCCGATTCGCTCCAGTCGGCGATCGGGCCGAACAGCAACGGCAGGCGCAGCACGCACGACAGCGGCGACGCGGCAAGCAGCGCGGCCTCGCCTTCGAGCTTGGTGCGGCCGTAGATGTTCAGCGGGTTCGGGGTCGCGTCTTCGCGGTAGGGCGCCGCCTTGCCGTCGAAGACGTAGTCGGTCGAAATGCCGAGCGTCCATGCGCCGTATCGCGTGGCGAGTGCGCCGATGCGGGCCGGTGCGGTGACGTTGATCGCGCGAGCCGCGGCCGGGTCGCGTTCGCAGACGTCGGGGCGGCGTTCGGCGGCGCAAAGAATCATCGCTGCCGGTCGGTGGGTTTCAAAAATGCGCTCGAGGGACGACTGGTCGAGGACGTCGAGCTCGGCGATGTTTTCCGGCGGCAACGCGAGCAGTTTTGCACCGGCGCTTTGCGGGTTCCGTATGGTGGCCAGCAGCGTCAACGACGATTCGCGAGCCAGGCAGGCGGCAACCGCACGGCCGAGCAGGCCGGAGGCGCCGATGAGGAGGACAGTGGAACGGCCCGTTGGCGAAATCTGGTTTGGCATGAGGTGGCGATCGATCACGGAAACGAAGGGATTATCGGGCCTATTGGATAACATGAACGGCTCGCATCCGGTCGCGAACATAATCGCCCCATTCTTCGCCCATTTCGCGCTGGCCAACAGCTTCGCGCAATACATGATCCGTGATGTAGATTCCGGCCGTGAGCGCATGCGCTGGCCGCCGTGCCTGGGCACGACGCCGATGCTGTCGTCGGCCCGCGCGCCGATCGCTCCGTCGCCCGCAAAAACAAAAGCCCGGCACGCTTGCGCGCACCGGGCTCCCGATACCGAACGGAAACGCCGTCCCGCGTTACTTCCGGTCAACCGAATACCGCCCCGGCCCGGTCAATGCGAGCAACAGCAGTCCACCGATGATGCTCACGTTCTTGTAGAAGTTGATCATCGCCATGTACTGCTCCATCCCCTGCAACGCCCAGTAGCGATGGCCGATCAGCGCGGTCGCGAGCGTATAGGCGGCGAACAGCAGTGCGAGCGGACGCGTATAGAAGCCGATCGCGATCAGCACGCCGCCGACCAGTTCGACCGCCACCGCGATCACGGCCGCGAGCTCGGGCGCCGGGTTCCCCGTCGACGCCATATACGCGACCGTGCCCGAAAAACCGTTCAGCTTCTGCCAGCCGAACAGCACGAACAGGATCATCATCAGCACGCGAGCCGCCAGCAGCAGCTCGTCCTTCTTCGACTCCAGCGAAACGTAACGCATGGCAAATCACCCTTGAATTGACGGTTTGATGCAGCCGGTGCCGCTGCGCGCCGAATCGGCGCGCGAAGCCGGCAACGGACCACTCTTCGCACGATCGGACGGCAAGCCGCATGGCCCGCTGCCGAAGAATCCGCCAGGCGACGCCGCGGCTGGCGGCGCACGCCGGATCGGTTCTGGCAAAGCACGGGTGCAGTCTACTGTCCCGCCAAGAATCATCAATCCTTCAAAACATGATTTGCTGTCTCGATTAAGTGGACAATCGGGAAAGCGCGACCCGTCATTCCGACGGCCGTGGTTCATCGCAAACAAAATTTGAACCGACGCAAACAAACTTGTGCCACGGCCTTTTGAGCAAAGAAAACTGCTCCATGCCGTACCGGGAAATAAAATCGTCGCCGCGCGTGGTATCGCGAAGACCGCATCAATTCCCCGCAGCGCCGGCCGTCGCAGTCACGCGATGTACCACCCTCGCGTTTGAACAGGCGATCGTCGATCGCGCGTGCAACTTCCGGAGGTGCTTTGTCACACCGACCGACTGTTGCGTAATCCATACTGTCGCGCAGTTCAACAAGACGACAGAGGAAATAAAGATGCCGAAACGGTTCGTGGAGCGTGCCAGCCTCGAGGAGTTGCCGAATCCCGCGCGTCGAGCGTTGTCGCTGGGCCTGGGGCTATTCCCAATGCTGCCGCTGCTGCCGGGACTCGGAGTCCAAGCGGCACGGGCCGCTGTTGCAGGTCCGGCGCGCGCGCCGGCTTCGGCGAGTGGTGTCTTCCGTCACCCGGGACTGCTGGTCACCGACGACGACTTCGCCCGCATCCGCGGCTACATCAAGGCCGGCCAGGAGCCGTGGGCGCACTGGTGGAGCACGCTGTGCGCCGAGCGCTTCGCTTCCCTCGACGCCCGACCTTTCCCGCTGGCGGGCGTCTACCGGGCCGATGGCAGCTCGCGGGACATGTACGTCGACATCTGGCGCGCCTGGAGCCTGGTCCTGCGATGGAAGCTGTCCGACCCGCAGGACAACCGCTATGCCGACAAGGCCGTGGAGTTCGTGGACGCCTGGGCGAACACGCTGAAGGTGGTTGGAACGGTGCCTCCCGGCTCGACCGCCCATGACGACCACACCTTCATCATCCTGGCCGGCATACAAGGCCATCAGTGGGCGCAGATCGGCGAAGTGCTGCGCACCTACCCAGGCTGGGCCCCGGCGAACCTGAAGCGATTCCAGGACATGCTGCTCAACGTCTTCGCCCCGGTATCGTCGTGGTTCCTCAGCGACGGGCGCATCGGGTCCCATGCCAACTGGGACATGGCCTCGATGGTGGGCGCCATGGCGATCGGTGTGTTCTGCGACAAGCCCGACCTGTACCGGCTGGCCTGCGACTGCTATGCGGGCAACAACCGCGGCACGCTCCGGAACTTCGGCAATGGCGCCATCGGGCATGGCGTGTACTTCATGCACCCGGGCCATTTCGGGCAGTGGGAGGAAAGCGGCCGCGACCAGGGCCACTCCACGCTGGGCATGTCGCTGGGCGGTGACCTGCTGGAGATCGCCTGGAACCAGGGCGACGATCTCTACGGGCTGTACAACAACCGCTTTCTCGCAGCGGCAGAGTATGTGGCGCGCTCGAACCTGCTCGACGAGAGCGGCAAGAACTACCCGATGCCCTATGTGCGCGAGAACAATCCGTCCCAGCCCCACCCGTCGTTCTGGACGCAAGTGAACTACGGTCAGATGGGCCGCAACTGCTGGGAGCCCATCTACAACCACTACGTCAACCGCCTGGGGCTGGCGGCGCCGAACGTCGCGCGCATGGTGAAGTTGTGCGAGCCGAAGTACGGGGGCAGCAGTGACGACGTCTGGTGGCCGACGCTTATTCATCGCCGCCCGGACTATGCCGGCTCCATGAAGCCGCCGTCTGGCCTCACGGCCTGCCTGCGCGGCAACCGCGTCGTGCTGTCGTGGTGGGGCAGCGTCGGCGCGACCTCGTACGAGATCAAGCGCGCAAGCCGGGCCAGCGGCCCCTTCAACCTGCTGGGCACGGTTTCGGCGAGCGAGGTGCTCACCTACAGCGATATACCGTCCAACGGCGTCTGGTTCTACCAGATCACGGCGCAGGGCGCTGGCGCCCCGGGAGCCGGCTCCAATGTGGTTCGTATCGCCGTTCCCGGCGAGGTCCGCCTGTCCCTGCCGCTGAACGACCCGAACGGCACCGGCACGCACGGCGCGCTGCGGACTGCCGCCGGCACCATGACCTTCATCGAGGGCAAGCTGCTGGACGGCGCGACCTGGGGCGACGGGCGCCGCAACGACGAGGCCATCGTGTTCGACGGTCTGAAGGCCGGCCTGCAGCTGCCGTCGGGCGTGTTCGGCGACCTCGACGACTTCAGCCTTTCCTTGTGGGTCTACGCGAATGGGTTGCACTGGGACAGCTGCGTGTTCTATGCAGGGCTCGACGCGAACGCAGCCATGTGCATCGCACCGCAGACCGGCTCAGGCACGCTGTGCTTCTCGATCTTTGGCGCGACATTCAAGGATTCACAGGTCGTGGCCGCGCCGTGGGCCCTGCCGATTCGACGCTGGGTCCATCTCGCGGTCACGCTGCAGGGCAATACCTGCCGCCTGTACGTCGACGGCACCGAGGCGGGGAAATCCGACGAAATCCTGCTGTCGCCGCGCCAGGTCGGCGACCAGGTCACGTTCCTTGGCCGCAATTGGGCGCATCCATCTTTCAACGGCCGCATCCAGGGCTTCCGCGTGTACGCAGGCGCATGGAGTGCCGCGGAGGTTGCAGCGATGGCCCGTGATGCGATGTGATACGACATCGCTCATCCCTGCCGGCAATGCCGGCGGGGACTGTGCGAAGTTGTTTTCGATCATGTCGTGCGCCCGGTCGGCCCCGCGCGCGACGACGCGCGTCGACGTGACCGTGATCGCGTCGTAGATCAGCCCCGACGCATCCGCCAACATGACGGTCGCGCGCCCCCCGGTGCGCATTTCAGCGCCTCGCCGGCAGTCGGTTGCGGCTTGCGCAGCGCGATCAGGCCTTGCGGGCGACGACACCCACCGGCGAAGCGGACGCGCGTTTCGGTGCGGTCTTGTAGTGCGTGCTGTACAGCGCCGCGCCGACGAACACCAGCCCGCCGACCAGGTTGCCGAGTACCGTCGGGATCTCATTCCACAGCAGATAGTCGACGACCGTGAAGTGGGCGCCGAGCATCAGGCCGGACGGGAACAGGAACATGTTCACGACCGAGTGCTCGAAGCCCATGTAGAAGAACACGAGGATCGGCATCCACATCGCGATCACCTTGCCGGGTACGGACGTCGACATCATCGCGGCGACCACGCCGGTCGACACCATCCAGTTGCACATCACGCCGCGCACGAACAGCGTGAGCATGCCGGCGGCGCCGTGCGCCGCATAACCGAGCGTGCGTGCTTCGCCGATGCCGCCGATCTTCTGTCCGATTGCGTTCGGCGCTTCCGAAAAGCCGAATGTGAAGATGATCGCCATGAACAGCGCAACCGTCAGCGCGCCCGCGAAATTGCCGAAGAACACCAGCGTCCAGTTGCGGAACACGCCACCCCAGGTCGCGCCGGGCCGGCGATCGATCACCGCGAGCGGCGCGAGCGTGAAGACGCCGGTGAGCAGGTCGAAGCCGAGCAGGTACAGCATGCAGAATCCCACCGGAAACAGCAGCGAACCGGCCAGTGCGTTGCCGGTGTTGATCGTGATGCTGACCGCGAAGGCGGCTGCGAGCGCGAGGATCGCGCCCGCCATGTACGCGCGAATCAGCGTATCGCGGGTCGACATCGACAGCTTCGATTCACCGGCATCGACCATCCTGGTGACGAATTCGTTGGGCGTGAGGTAGGCCATGGTGTGCGCTCGTAAAGTTGGACGGGCAAAAAAAACGCGCCAGGCACTCGCTCGACATGCGAGTGCCTGGCGCGGACGCTGTTATCCACGTGATCGGCCGCCACGGTTCGACATGGCGTGATCGTCAGGCCGCCATTAGCCCGACGAGCGAGATGTTCGCAATTCTCGTACCAGTGACGGGGATATCGCGATGCAGGCTGGCCGGACGCGAAATGCCGGGGAAGAAAGCCGCGGCCGATCGCAGCGAATCGCACTCGCGCGGTGCAAACTGCACCTCGCGCATGCGCTTCGGGCGCAGCCGCGGTGCGTGAAGCGCGGTGCGTTCCGGTCAGGTCGTGCCGTCGTCGTGCGGTGTGTCCGGCGCGCTTCGCTACGTACGACGTCGCACGGAAGGCTGCGCGTGCTCGTCGACGAATCGCTCGGGCGACGTCAGCGCGTCTTCCGCAATATCGGCAAGCGGCCGATTGCCGTCCATCGACGCTTTCTGCAGCATCCGATACGCTTCGTCCTCCCGAAGGCTGAAGCGCGTCATCAGCGTATTTTTCGCGCGCTGCACGAGCTTTCGTTCGTAGAGCGCGCGACGCGCCGCGTCGAGCTCGACCTCCGCGCCGGCCAGTCGCGCGGATTGCGACTCCAGCAGGGATTTCAGACTGGCGAGCGTCCCCACGTCGGAGCCGGAGAGGCGTTCCGGCAGTTCGTGAACCGCCGCGCGCGCCGACAACGGATCGCCGGCGAAGAACTGGGCGAGCGCCTGGGTATGCGGGGGCGGATTGTTCCGCAACTGCGCCATCAGGCGCTCGGAGTCGTGCAGCGTTCGGTGCGCGTCTTCGATTCGCGCGTTGCACGTTTCCTGCACCTGCAGCGTCAGCGCAATCTGAAGATGCCAGAGATCATCGATGCGGGCGCTCGCGGCGTCGAACCATGCTTCGCTCAGGACGGCGTCGAGCGCATCGCCGGCGTGCGCCGTGCACAGTACGCGGCGCAGCTTCTCGAGCGCCGCCATGTGCGGCTCCGTCATGCGGGTTTCCCACCATGCGCTTTGCGCCGTGTTTGCGAAGCTCGCGAAGACTTCGAGACTGCGCTCCTGCGCGGCTATCAGATACAGCAGGCGCTGCTGCTGATCCGCCGAAAACGTGCCCGCCGCGAACATGTGCGCGCCGACGGCACGTTCCTGTCCCGCTTCCTCCTTGCCCTCGACGACATGGACGAGGGCAATCAGCATGCGCGACACCGACGGGTCCGCCGCACTGTCGGCAAACTGGAAAATCAGCTCCACCAGGCCGCCGATCACGGTACTGAACGCCTGGACGGAATCCGGCGCCGACAGCGCAAGATGGTCGATCTGTTCGCGCAGCACATCCAGCGATTCCAGGTCGAGCAGCACCCAGGCGATCAGCGACAACAGGCGCGACGTCGAGCCGCGCGCCGGCGTCAGTTCCAGGTCCAGGCGCTCGCGCAACTGCGCGACGAGCGGCACCGATTCGCCGCGCGAAGCCGCGCGTTCGGCGACGAAGCGCTTGCCGCTCGACGCCAGATAGATGCTGGTGGCGCCGCGCTCGCGCTGCAGCGCATGGATCAGGCGGCCGAGCAGGTCGACCAATTCGATCTGCTCGGCCAGGTGGCGCAGGGACGCGATTTCCTGATGCTTGGCGAGCAGCGCGAATTGCAGGGCGGTGGCGGGCATGGTGGAGACTGACCGTCGACAGGGACTCGGTGCAGTGTAGAGCGGACAATAATCGTTATTTTTTTGACGCCTTGCATAGCAAGATCGTGACAAAGGCGCGGTCCGCAGCTTCGCTGCCAAATACTTCCCGAGCATAGGCCTGCAATGCCTCGGCAACGTTCACAAGGCGCACTGCCAATAAACGCTCTCAATCTTTTGAGCTTGCCCGCCCGTACACAACCCAAGGTTTCATGTCTGCTTCGGGCCGGCTACGATTTTCTACCCTCGGAATAACCGACTTCTTTTAGAAACCGGCTCCGCACCCATCATTCTTACGTTTTCCCGACACTCCCGCGATCCGCGGCGGCATCGGGCGAGAAGCGCGAGAAACGACACGCACGCGGATCGCCACGGACCCATCCGGATCGCCGCCGGCCGGCTCCACCGCCGTTCGCCACTGGATCGCCTTCAACCGGAGCTCACCCATGCCAACGAACACGCCCGTCAACAGCGGCGCGAACGCGAACAGCCTGATGCAACAGGCGGCGCAATCGATCATCAACGGCTCGACCGGCAATCCGGCGATGGATGTCGGCTCGCTCGTCAAGACGCTCGTGAACGCGAAAACGGCCGGCCGGGCCGCGACGCTTGCCGCATCGCAAACGACCGGCAACACGCGGATTTCCGCATTCGGCGCGCTGTCGTCCGCGCTCGGCGCGCTCGACGCGGGCCTGACGTCGCTGAAGAACGGCGCGTTGCAGTCGACGTTCAACGCGGTCGCGAGCGGCAAGGGCCTGACCGCGACGGCCGGCGCGGGCGCGGTCGCCGGCACCTACACGGTCGGCGTCACGCAGATCGCGACCGCGCAGGCGCTGTCTTCCGCCGGCTTCAACGGCAGCAAGGCGCTCGGTACCGGCACGCTGACGCTGTCGCTCGGCAGCCAGTCGTTCAAGGTCGAGGTCGGCGGCACGAACAACACGCTCGCGGGTATCGCGGCGGCGATCAACGGCGCGGCGGGCAACCCGGGGATCAGCGCGACGGTCATCAACGGCACGGACGGCGCACACCTCGTGCTGGCATCGTCGAAGACGGGCGCGGCGAACGCGATCAGCGTCGCGGTCGGCAACGTGTCCAACGACGGCGGCCTGTCGAACCTCGGCGTCACGTCGACGGCCGACCCGTCCGGCGGCGCATCGAAAATCGATTCGGCGAACGGCGCGGCCGCGTGGCGGCAGAGCACCGCCGCGCAGGATGCGAAGTTCACGCTCAACGGGATCGCATCGACCAGCGCGAGCAACGCGGTATCGGGCGTGCTGACCGGCATCACGTTGAATCTGTCGGCGGCCGCGGTCAGCGCGACCGATACGCAGACGTTGACGGTCAGCACCGACACGAAGTCGCAGGCCGCCACGATCACGAATTTCGTGAGCCTGTACAACACGGTGGTCAAGACGATGGGCGCGCTGTCGAGCTACACGGCCGGAGCCAGCTCGCAAGGCGCGCTGATCGGCGATTCGACGCTGAACACGATCCGCAACTCGCTCGCGTCGATCGTCGCGCGCGGCGTCGACAGCAGCGCCACTACCGAGAAGGGCAACGGACACGTGAACCTGTTGTCGATCGGCATCAAGCTCGAGAAGGACGGCACGCTGAACGTCGACAGCGCGAAGCTCGACAGCGCGTTGTCGGCCAATCCGTCGGGCGTCGCGCGCCTGTTCAATCCGGAGAACGGGATCGGCACGCGCCTGGCCGACCAGATCACGCAGTTCACGAAGAAGAACGGGATGATCGACGTGCGCACGACCGCACTGACCGCCGATCTGAAGCGCGTCACGCAGCAGCAGTCGGATCTGTCCGACTATGCCGCGCAACTGACGAAGCAATACCAGGCGCAGTTCACCGCACTCAACACGTTGATGGCGCGGATGAACACCAACACGCAGTACCTGACGCGATTGTTCGGGGGTGCGAACAGCAGCGGCACGCTGTCCAGCAAGTGAGCAGTCGGGTCGCGCGAGGGGCGCGGCCCGACGCTGTCGCTCATGCCCGGCGACGCGCCAGCGCTCGCCGGATGCGCATCATCACGGATAGCCGGCCCGCGGCTGTCCTTGAAGCAGGCAACGGTCAGCCGAGACCTTCCACGCGATCGGCGAACCAATCGATCGCGCGCGACACCTGACGCCCGAAATAGCCGGGCCGTTCGTGCTCGTACGCACGCAGCAGCGACGTGCATTCGCGCTCGGCCCAGCGCCACACGGGCCCCTGCTTCGCGAATACCGGATGATCGTGCAACTCGGCCGGTACCGCATGCTCATCCTCCCAACCCCAGAAATAAGCCTGGTAAGCACGGGCGAACGGCATGCCCAGCTGGTTCGCGACGGTCTCGTCGTGGCGCAGCGTGAAGTCGACGATCTCCTTGCGCGTGCGTCCGAGCGCATCGTCGTGGCGCGCTTCGATCCAGCAGTGATACCGCGCGAGCTGCGACAGATGCCGCGCGGTGCGGCGCCGCTCGCGCGTCGTGCAGAGCGCGTACAGGTTGCCGCCGCCGAAATCCATCACTTCGCCGCCCGCGAACGGCCGATAGGGCTTGCCGGTCAGCAGCGTCAGCACCCGCGCGCCGACGATCGCATAGTCGGCGCAGCGCATGTAGCCGCCGCGCGTCGTCGCTTCCGACACGCTTCGGTGGACGACTTCGTCGATCACGGCGTGCAGCATGGCATCCACCGGCGCCGCCAGGATCGGCGGCCGGCTTGTCGTCGTTACGTGTTGCATGGGCGAATGCGGCTTCAGCGGTTCGTCGTAAAAATCACTCCGCGGCATGGTATTACGAGCCGTTACAACGGATGGGCGCGGGATTGCGCAGATTTGTGCGCTTTTCTCGCGTCGCGCAAGACATGTCGACAGTCCGTCGGACATGGTCGATGCAACGCGCGGCAGGTTGGCCGGACGAGCATCGACGCCGCGCTCGCGGATCGCGGGCGGTTCGCGTTCATGATGTCGTGAATGACGGCAGGAGGAGCGCGGCGGCAGGCGTCGCCGCCATCGACGAGAGGGAAATCGCGATGAGTGCGCCGCGATTGCGACGCATCGCGCAAAGCGGGTCGTGCTTGCAGGCAATGGGCGCGCCGGCCGCGCGCACGGCACGCGATGCGATCACGTGCCACGCGACTGGCGCGGCACGCGTCGTACTTTATGACGCAGCGATCCGCCGGCGGAAGTGTTCGGTGCCGGCGACGATCTTGTCGAGCACCGCGTCGAGCGCCCAGAAGCGTTCGCGCACGTCGTAGTCGATCGCACGGCATTTGATCGACCCGAACGTGCCGATCCGCTGGTGATAGAGCTTCGCGAGCGCCGGGTAACCCAGCGCCTCCGATACCGCCGAGACGACCAGGAACGTCGACAGTTCGTCGGCCAGCGCCGGATTCGACTCGCCTTGCGTGCGCAGCCACTGGTAGAGATCGGGATGGAAGTTCGTGAACACGCCGTTGAAACCGGCGGACCCGGCCTTCATCGCGTCCCAGGCGATCGCGGCGTTCGCGTTCAGGATCTTCAGCGGCGACCCCTCGGCAAGCGCGACGCGCCGCTTCACCGTCGCGAGATCGCAACTCACGTCCTTGAGCATCACGAACCGGCCCGTGTCGATGCACGCGCGCAGTTCGTCATCCGACAGAAGCCGCCGGTAAGGCGCCGGACATTCGTACAGGCCGAGCGGGAGATCCGACGGCAGTCGTGCGAGCAGCCGGTGGAGGTGGTCGAGCAACGCGGCGCTGCCCTTGCGTTGCGGATCGAGCCGGTTGGTCACGAGCACGATGCCCTGCGCGCCCGATTCGGCCGCCGCGCACAGTTCGGTAACCTGAGCGTCGAGATCGTCGCTGATGTGGCCGGACGCGACGACCGGCACGCGCCCGGCCACCCGCTCGACCACGAAGCGCGCGAGTGCCGCGCGTTCGGCGAGGCTCAGGAACTGCATCTCGCTCGATTGCGCAACCGCGAACAACGCGTCCGAGCCGTGTGCCAGATACCATTCGATGAGCCGCTCGAGCCCGGCGTAGTCGATCGCGCCGGCGTCGTCGAACGGCGTCAGCATCACCGGTACGATCCCCTCGATGGTCACGTTCGATTGCTGCGGATGTTGCATCGGTTTCTCCTTCCTTCAGTGAATGCGAATGCAGGCTGCACGATTACGCCGGCAACGGTCCGGGCGCGGCGTTCGCGGCCTGTTCGGGAATCGGCTTGCGCACGAGCAGCAGGTAGGCCATCGCGCCGGCGAACGCGATCGCCGCCGCCGTGAGCAGCGCGGGCACGAACGACCACTTCTGCGCGATGATGCCGGTCAGGATCGGCGCCAGCGCGCCGCCGATGAAGCCGCCGAAATTCTGGATCGCGCCGAGCGACGCGATGCGGCTCGGCGGCGCGGCCGCCGTCGCGAGCGCCCACGAGCACGCCGACGCCGCGTTGGCAAGAAAGATCACCACCGAAATGCATGCGAGCGCAACCGTATTGCTCTGCACGAGCGCGGCCGGAATCGTGAACGCGACCATCCCGAGCATCGCGGCCACCACCGCGTTGCGCCGGCTCACGACCGGCGACCGGCTGCGGCGCGTGACGAGATCCGACAGCCAGCCGGCGACCAGCGAACCGACGAACCCGCACAGGAACGGCACCGATGCGGCAAAGCCCGTGCGGATCAGGCTCATGTGCCGCTCCATCGTCAGGTAGCCCGGCAGCCAGGTCAGGTAGACCCAGTTCAGGTACACGGAACCGAAGAAGCCGATCAGCATCCCCCAGGTCGTGCCGTGCGAGAACAGGCTGCGCCATTCGGCGAAGGTCAGTTTCGGCGCCGCGGCGACGCTCTGCGCATCGGCATCGAGATAATTGCGCTCGGCGGCAGATAGTTGCGCGCGCACCGGATCGCGATAGAACGCGAACCACACGACGGCGACGACGAGGCCGAGCGCGCCGGTCACGATGAACGCCCAGCGCCAGTGGAACGATGCAACGAGCACCGACAGCAGCAGCGGCGCAAGCGCGGTACCGAGCGGCGACGCGGCATTGAAAATACCGGTCGGCGTGCCGCGCGCCCGCAGCGGAAACCAGTTGCTCACCACGCGCGCCGCCGACGGGAATTGCGGCGCCTCGCCGATGCCGAGCACGATGCGCGCGACGATGAACCACCCAAACGTGGACACGAGGCCGCCCGACGCCTGCGCGAACGACCAGACGATCAGCCCGATGCCGAGCAGCCGGCGCGGACCGATGCGGTCGACCAGCCCGCCGACCGGAAACTGGCACAGCGCATAGCTCCATGAGAATGCCGACAGCAGCAGCCCCATCTGTGCGAGCGACAGGCCGAGATCGCCGCGGATCGCCGAACTCGCGACGGCCAGCGTGCCGCGATCGAGGTAGTTGACGATCCCGCTCGCCATCAACAGGGCGAGCGCGATGCGTTGACCGCGCCGAATCCGGGGCGGCGCGTGCGGAACAGGTGGGTTGTCGTTCATGTCGATTGTCTCCATGTCACTGGTAGGGGCCGGGTTCGGCCGTTCCGTCGCATGCGGAATTCAGGTATCCATAGGGTTGACTTCGTCGCGCGTCGGAATCGACGTCTGCGCGCCATGGCGCGTAACGCTGATCGCGGCCGCACGCTGGCCGAAGCCGATCGCGTCGTCCATCGACGCGCCGCCGGCCCGCGCGACCGCGAACCCGCCGACGAACGTGTCGCCGGCCGCGGTCGTATCGACGGCCGCCACCGCCATCGCACGATGGCGGCCGCTCCCTGCGCTGCCACGCCAGCACACGCCACGCGCGCCGAGCGTCACCAGCACGTTGCCGACGCCCTTCGCGCACAGCGCATCGGCGGCGCGCGCGGCCGATGCGTCGTCGCCCACGGCGATGCCGGTCAGCGACTCGGCCTCGGTTTCGTTGACGACGAGATAGTCGACCCGCGCCAGCAACGCATCGAAAAGCGGTTGCGCGGGCGCCGGGTTGAGCAGCACCGGCGTGTGGTGGGCGCTTGCGCACGCAATCGCACGCGCCACGCTGGCGACCGGCACTTCGAGCTGGCACACGAGCAGCGCGGCTCCGGCGATCGCGTCGCGCGCCGCGTCGATCCGGTCGGCATCGACGCATGCATTCGCGCCAGGCACGACGACGATGCTGTTCGCGCCGCCGTCGTCGACCGTGATCGTGGCCACGCCGGTTGCCGTGCCCGCGATCCGGTGCAGGTGCGTCACGTCGATGCGCTCCGCCGCCAGCGCGGCGTGCAAGCGCGCGCCGAACGCGTCGTCGCCGACGCAGCCGATCATCGCGACCGATGCACCGAGGCGCGCGGCCGCGACCGCCTGGTTGGCGCCCTTGCCGCCGTGAACGGTCTCGAACGTCGTGCCGAGCAGCGTTTCGCCCGGCACCGGCAGGCGCGGCGCCCGTGTGACGAGGTCGATGTTGACGCTGCCGACGACAGCGATACGCGGTGAGGTGAGATCGCTCATGCTTGAATGTAATCGCTTACATTTGAGATCGACAAAATGGCCGGAAAGGCTGTCGTCTCTGAAAATTTCGCGGTGCGGGTGTAATCCATGTCTGACATAATACGGAACAGCTTCAAGATAGCGCTTACATTCTCACAGGATCGAATGAGGATGCAAGCGCGGCCACCATGAATCGAGGGTAAACAATGACGCGACTGGCAACGCACGGCGCAGGCAGGCCTACCCCGCCGGGAGACGGCCGATGAGCACGGCCCCGCCCCGCGGCGGCGCATCGCGGGCACGCCGCGGCAGCGGCCGCTCGGTGCTGGGCGACGTCGCGAAACTGGCCGGCGTGTCGACCGCGACCGTCTCGCGCGTGTACAACGACCCCGGCAAGGTGTCGGCCGACGTGCAGCAGCGCGTGCGCGACGCGGCGCTCGCACTGAACTGGATTCCGAATGCGGCCGGCCGCGCGCTGGCGTCCACGCGTACCCACATTACCGGCGCGATCATTCCGACCCTCGACGACCAGGTGTTCGCGTCGCAGGTCGCCGGCATGCAGACGATCATGGCCGAGCACGGCATCACGCTGTTCCTCGGCTGCTCGAACTACGACCCCGCGCAGGCGCTCGCGCAAGTGCGCGCGATGCTGTCGCGCGGCGTGGAAGCGGTATCGCTGGTCGGCGAAGCGTACCCGCCCGAACTGTTCGAACTCCTTGCGATGCATCGCGTGCCGTACGTCGTCACGTATGCGTACCGCGACGACAGCCCGCACTGCTGCATCGGCTTCGACAACCGCGCGGCGTTCGCACGGCTCACCACGCACCTGCTCGACCTCGGCCATCGCGATTTCGCGATCATCATGCAGCCGTCGACGGACAACGACCGTGTCCAGGCCCGCCTGCGCGGCATTCACGACACGCTGGCCGCGCACGGGCTCGCGGTGCGCCCCGTGCATCAGCACGAAGGCGCGGCCACGATCGCGTTCGGGCGGGCCAGCCTGCGCGCGATCGCCGGCAGCGATGCGGCGACGCGGCCGACGGCCGTGATCTGCGGCAACGACGCGCTCGCGCTCGGCGCGTTGCTCGAAGCGCAGGCGCTCGGCATCGACGTGCCCGCGCAGTTGTCGATCACCGGGTTCGACGACGTCGCGCTCGCGCGCGAGATCCAGCCGCCGCTGACGACGATGTGGGTCGACACCGACGCGATCGGGCGCCAGGCCGCGCACGCGTTGCTCGACGCGCTCGAGAACGGCGCCACGGGGCCCGGCCATGCCGTCCAGCCCGAGTTGCGCATACGGGAATCCGCCGCGCCGCCGGCGCAGACGCAGGCGCGCGCGGCACGCAGGAAATAGCCGGGCAGCGCCGGCTGACTGCATCACGTCGATCGGCAGCGTCTTGTCGAGCCTGTCGTGCCACGCGTGGCTCGTTTTCGGAGCCGGCGACGACGTCACCCGTCGAACGGCACCAGCTCGTAACTCGTGCTGCGGCCGCCGGACGCCGAGCGACGCAGCATGCCCTGCTCGACGAGCTCCGTGATGTCGCGCAACGCCGTGTCCTGCGAGCATTTCGCGAGGGCCGCCCACTTGGTGGTCGTCAGCTTGCCTTCGAAGCCGTCCAGCAGGCGATTCATCACCTTGACCTGGCGTTCGTTCATCGCGACGCCCGCGCACCGCTGCCAGAAACGCGCCTTGATCAGTACCGCATCGAGCGTCGTGTGCGCATGATCGATGGCCCGGCCCAGCGTATTCAGAAACCACGCGAGCCACTCCGTGACGTCGAGCGAGCCGCGCTGCGTGCGCTCCAGCACGTCGTAATACGCGTTGCGCTCGCGCTGGATCTGCGCGGACAGGCTGTAGAAACGCTGCGGGCTTCGGTCCGCGCGCGCCAGCACCAGATCGCCGAGCGCGCGTGCGATACGACCGTTGCCGTCGTCGAACGGGTGGAGCGTGACGAACCACAGATGGGCGAGCCCGGCCCGGATCAGCAACGGTTCGGCCGGCGGCGCGTTGAGCCACGCGAGAAAACGCCCGATCTCGTCGGGCACGCGTGCGGCCGGCGGCGCCTCGAAATGCACGCGCTGGCGGCCGATCGGCCCGGAAACCACCTGCATCGGCCCGCTCGCATCCGTGCGCCAGCCGCCGACCGTGATGCGCGACAGCCCCGAGTAGCCGGTCGGAAACAGCGCGGCATGCCACCCGAACAGCCGCGCTTCGGTGACCGGCGCCGCCGAATGGGTCGTCGCATCCAGCACCATGTCGACGACACCCTCGACGTGGCGATCGACCGGCGCCAGCGCGCCGATATCGACGCCGAGCCGGCGCGCGATCGACGACCGGACCGATGCGACATTCAGGTTCTCGCCCTCGATCGCGCTGGTCTTCACGACGTCGTCCGTCAGCGCGGCCAGGCTCGCCTCGTCGCGCAACGCCAGCCCGACATCCGCCAGCCGCCCGGCCAGCATGCCTTGCGCACGGCTGACGTCGGCGAGCGGCGTGGCGAGGGCCGGGAGGTCGAAACGCCATGCCGGCCAGTCGGCCGCTTCCCAGATAAAGGTGTAATCTCCGCTCATCATGCGGAGATTATCCGCTCATTCGCCGCGCGACTCAACAATCTCCGCAAAATGTGCGGATATTAATCACCCCATTCACCGCAAAGCGGCCGGCTACCGTACCCGGCCCGCCCCGTTCCCGCCCGTGGGCGCCGGCTCCCCGAGCCGCTCCGCGAGAAACCCGATGAACGTGCGCAGCGTGACGAACCCTTCCCGGTGCTGCGGAAACACCGCATTGAGCGTGATCGGCGGCGGCACGTACGCGTCGAGCACCGGCACGAGCGCGCCGCTGTCGAGCGCCGCGCCGACGATGAAGTGCGGCAGCAGCGCGATGCCGAGCCCCGCGATCGCGGCGTCGCGCACCACTTCGCCGTTGTTCGCGACGAGCGGCCCCTGCACGTCGAACGTCCGCACTGCACCGTCGACGCGGAACTCCCAGCCGACCCGCCGCTCGCGCCCGTACAGCACACAGGTGTGGCCGGCGAGATCGGCCGGCGTCTGCGGCGTGCCGTGCCGCTTCAGGTAGGCGGGGCTCGCGCACGCGATCATCCGCCACGCGCCGAGCGGACGCGCGATCAACGTGGAATCCTCGAGCGAGCCGATCCGCAGCACGAGGTCGAAGCCCTCGCCGATCAGGTCGACGCGCCGGTCGGTCAGGTCGAGGTTCAGCCGCACGGCCGGGTGCGCGGACAGGAATTCGGCGATCAGCGGCGACACGTGCGTGATCCCGAACGACAGCGGCGCGCTGATCTTCAGCGAGCCATGCAGCTCGGTGCTGCGTACCGACATCGCCTGCTCGGCGTCGGCGATCTCCGCGAGGATGCGCTGCGCGCGCACGTAGAACTCCTGCCCCGATTCGGTCACCGCCAGATTGCGGGTATTCCGGTGCAGCAGCCGGACACCGAGCGACGCCTCCAGCGCCATCGTGCGCCGGCTGACGAACTGCTTGGACAGCATCAGCTGATCGGCCGCCGCCGTGAAGCTGCCGGCGTCCACGGTCGCGACGAAGATCCTCAGGTCGTTGATTTCCATATTGTCCACTCCATGGCGACAGTCATTATCTCTACAGCGATTTATTTGTCAAATAGATTGACCTAAGATTCATCTCAACGAACGGCCGGTCTCACTTCCGAGGTCCGGCGACTTCAAGGACAAAAAATCATGATCGATATCCGTGCAGCAAACCAACGTGGCCGTGCGGAGCATGGCTGGCTCAGCTCCCGTCATACGTTTTCGTTCGCGAATTACTACGATCCGAAGCAAGTCGGCTTCTCCGACCTGCTCGTGATCAACGACGACCGCGTCGCCCCGGGCCGCGGCTTCGGCACGCACCCGCACCGCGACATGGAAATCCTGTCGTACGTGCTCGACGGCGCGCTCGAACACAAGGACTCGATGGGCACCGGTTCGGTGATCGTGCCGGGCGACGTGCAACTGATGAGCGCGGGCACGGGCGTGCGCCACAGCGAGTTCAACCACTCGCAGGACACGCCGGTCCACTTCCTGCAGATCTGGGTCGGGCCGGCCGAAAAGGGTGCCGAGCCGCGCTATCAGCAGACCAATGTCGCGGCCGACGACAAGCGCGGCAAGCTCGCCCTCGTCGTGTCGCCGAACGGCGATGCCGGTTCGCTGAAGATCCGGCAGGACACCCGGATTTACGCGGGCCTGTTCGACGGCGACGAAAGCACGACGCTGGAACTTGATCCGAGCCGTTTTGCTTACGTCCACGTGGCACGCGGCAGCGTGACGGTCAACGGCGTGACACTCGGCGAAGGCGACGGCGCGCGCATCCGCGGCGAACAGGCACTGACGATCGCCGACGGCAAGGATGCCGAAGTGCTGGTGTTCGACCTGCGTCCGGTCGAAGTGACGGCCGAATGGGCGTGACGCCCGTTCGGGAAACCGGGCCCCGCTGAGGCGGGGCCCTTTTAATCGGAGATTCGCAACATGGCCAAGGTTCTCGTTCTTTACTACTCGTCCTACGGGCACGTCGAAACGATGGCGCAGCACATCGTGGAGGGCGCGAAATCGGTGCCCGGCGTCGAGGTCACGCTCAAGCGCGTGCCGGAAACGATCCCCGTCGATCAGGCCCGCGCGATCGGCGTGAAGGTCGACCAGGCCGCACCGGTCGCCACGGTGGACGAACTCGCCGACTACGATGCGATCATCTTCGGCACGCCGACCCGCTTCGGCAACATGGCCGGCCAGATGCGCACGTTCCTCGACCAGACCGGCGGCCTGTGGATGAAAGGCGCGCTCGTCGGCAAGATCGGCAGCGTGTTCGCGTCGACCGGCACGCAGCACGGCGGCCAGGAAACGACGATCACGTCGTTCCACACGACGCTGCTGCATCACGGGATGGTGATCGTGGGTGTGCCGTATGCGTGCAGCGGGCTCGTCAACATGAGCGAAATCACCGGCGGCACGCCGTATGGCGCGACCACGCTCGCCGGCGCGGACGGCAGCCGCCAGCCGAGCGCGAACGAGCTCGACATCGCGCGCTACCAGGGCAAGCACGTCGCGGAACTCGCGAGCAAGCTCGCGTCGTAACGCGGGGGCCTCGCCCCTCGCTGCCCCGCAGTTGTGCAGTTCCGCACATGAACGAACGGCGCCGGTTCAACCGGCGCCGTTCGTGCTGTGCAACGCTGTCGACCGTTACTGGCCCGACGCCGGCGCGGCCGGCGCCGCCTTCGTCGCGGGCGCCTTCTGCACGGCGTTCTGCGGATAGTTGCTCTGGTCGCCGGTCAACCGGTAGCCGCTGCCGGTGCCGATCGCCTTCAGGTCCGACGCGTGCCGCGCGCGGGCCGCCTTGCGCGCCGCCTTCTTCTGCGCCTTGTCGAGCTGCTTCTGCGCCGGCGCGGACGCCGGGTCCTGCGCGTATGCCGCCGGCGCGGCGGTCAACGACAGACCGAACGACGCCGCTACTGCTACTGCCACCGAAACCACGCGAGACTGCTTCATGACCGATCTCCTTGTCGATTGTTGAGTGTGGGTCGGACACCGGCGCGCACGCGACGGCCTGCGACAACGGCACCGATGCAACGTTAGCCGATCGCCGCGCAAATGTCCGTGTGCGTTCCTGAATTGTCCTGATAACGTCACCGATACATGCGCGCCGGGGGCGTCGTCCTTTCGGCATGCCGGCCGCGCCATCAGGGAAACCGATACCCGGGCGGCGTGGGCCGGCGCTCAGATCCAGCGCGACAGCACCGGCAGCAGGATCGGCACGACGAACGCCGTCAGCACGCCGTTCAGCCCCATCCCGAGCCCGGCGAACGCGCCGGCTTCCTCGCTGACCTGGAACGCGCGCGCGGTGCCGATCCCGTGCGACGCGACGCCGAGCGCGAAACCGCGCACGGCCGGCTCGTCGATCCGCAGCAGGTTGAGAATCCCGCGCGCACACACCGCGCCGAAAATCCCGGTCGAGATCACGAGCACGGCCGTGAGCGACGGAATGCCGCCGATCTCCGCGGCGACGGCCATCGCGATCGGCGTCGTCGCCGATTTCGGCGCGAGCGACGCGATCGTCTGATGGGACGCCCCGAACAGCGCGGCGATACCGACCGCCGACACGATCGCGGTCAGCGAACCCGCGAGCAGGCCGACGAGCAGCGGCAACGCGGTGCGCCGCAGCTTCGACCACTGGCGGTACAGCGGCAGTGCGAGCGCGACGGTCGCCGGGCCGAGCAGGAAGTGGACGAACTGCGCGCCTTCGAAATACGTGGGATACGGCGTATGCGTGAGCGTCAGCAGCACGACGATCACCGCGACCGCGATCAGCACCGGATTCGCCAGCGGATTGAAACGCGCCCGCGCATAGACGGCCTGCGCGAACAGATACGCGACCAGCGTGATGGTCAGGCCGAGCAGCGGGCTCGCGGCAAGATAGACCCAGATCGCGCCGAGCTTCGGGAACGCCGTCATTGCGCGCCCTCCGCGGTGCCGCCCGCGCGGCGCTGGCGCCGCAGCAGCGCGCGCGTGACGAGCGCCGTCACCGCGATCGCGAGCGTGGTGCTGACGGCCAGCGCGACGACGACCGCGACCGCGTCGCCGCGCACACGGTCGGCCGACACCATGATGCCGACGCCGGCCGGCACGAACAGCAGCGACAGGTGACGCAGCAGCTCGAGCGCGGTCGGCTCGATCGCATCGGCGACCTGCGGGCGCAGCATCACGAAGCCGAACAGCAGCAGCATGCCGATCACGGGGCCCGGCACCGGCAGGCCAAACAGATAGGACACGCCTTCCCCGAGACACTGGAAGATCAGCAAGACCGCGAATGCCTGCAACATGAACCGCTTCTCCCGAACGTGGCCGCGCGAACGGGCAGCCGCGCGGCCGATGAGCCAGCGGCGTGCGACGCCGGCGTGGACGATACGCGCGATCGTACCAACAATGACGGCGGGCGGGCGCGATCGCCATTCAACCGTTTCGCCCTGACCCGCTGCCGGGCCGGAACCAAACGCCCTCACGCAAAAACGGCGGGCACCTGCCCGCCGTCCTGTCGTTCAGGGTCGAACGACCGCCGATCGCGTTACTTCAGCCGCGTCGCGATTTCATTGGCCATCGCCTTCGTCGCGGCCTTCGTCGGCGCATCGTCGGCCAGCGCGTTCAGCAAGCCGAAATCATGGATCGTGCCGTCGTAGCGCGTGGTCGTCGCATCCACGCCGGCCGCGTCGAGCTTGCGGCCATACGCTTCGCCTTCGTCACGCAGCACGTCGAACTGCGCGACCTGGATCAGCGCGGGCGGCAAACCCTTCAGCTGCGCGACGCTCGCCCGCAGCGGCGACGCGTAGATCTCGTTGCGTTGCGCTTCGTTCTTCGTATAGGCGTCCCAGAACCACTTCATCATCGGCCGCGTCAGGAAGTGGCCTTGCTGATACGCGTTGTACGAACCCGTGTTGAAGTTGTGGTCCGTGACCGGCCACATCAGCCCCTGGAAGCGGATCGCGGGGCCGCCCTTGTCCTTCGCCATCAGCGCGACGACAGCCGACATGTTGCCGCCGACGCTGTTGCCGACCACCGCGAGGCGGCTGCCGTCGACGCCGATCTCCGCGCCGTGCGCGGCCACCCATTTCGTCGTCGCATACGCCTGGTTGATCGCGACCGGGTAACGCGCTTCCGGCGACGGCGTGTAGTTTACGAACACCGCGACGGCGCCCGACTGTACGACGAGATCGCGCACGAGCCGCTCATGCGTCGGGAAATCGCCGAGCACCCAGCCGCCGCCGTGGATGAACACGAATACCGGCAGCGTGCCCGTCACGCCTTGCGGACGCACGATCGTGACCGGCACCGACAGGCCGTCCTGCTCGATCGTGCGGCTCGACACGTCGATGCCCGACAGATCGACCTTCACGCCGTTCTGCGCGTCGACCAGCACCTGGCGCGCCTTCGCGGGGCTCAGCGTTTCGAGGCCCGGGCCCTTCTGGCCGTTCAGTGCGGCGAGAAACGCGCTCGTCTTCGCATCGGGACCGACGGCGTCGGCGCCCGCGGCGAACGCGGCAGGTGCGGTGGACAGTGCGGCTGCCACGGCGGCAGCGATCAACAGCGGCTTGACGATCTTCATGGTGCAACTCCTTGGTCAGGTCTTTGAATGGCGATGAATGGTTTGCAGTGCGATTGATCAGACGAGCGTGAGCGTGACGTCGATGTTGCCGCGCGTCGCATTCGAGTACGGGCAGACGACGTGCGCACGGTCGATCAGCGTTTGCGCGATGTCGCGATCGAGGCCCGGCAGCGAGATCTTCAGCTCGACTTCGATGCCGAAGCCGTTCGGGATCGCGCCGATGCCGACGCTGCCTTCGATCGCGGCGTCCGCGGGGATCGCGATCTTGTCGCGCGCCGCGACGAACTTCATCGCGCCGATGAAGCACGCGCTGTAGCCGGCGGCGAACAGCTGCTCGGGGTTCGCGCCCGCACCGCCCGCGCCGCCGAGTTCGCGCGGCGTGGTCAGCTTCAGGTCCAGGCCGCTTTCGGGCACCGTCGCACGGCCGTCACGGCCGCCGGTGGCTTTTGCATGGGCGCGGTACAGCACTTTTTCGATCGACATGACAGACTCCTTTTCCACAAATGAATGAAACAGCCTTTGAACCGGGTCCGCGTGCCGGCGGCTGCTCCGCCAGCCTCGCATCAATTTATCTACTCATAGATAGACAAACATCCCCAAAAAAAGCAGGCGGATACTCCACCTGCGCCAATCATCTATCTACTACATGATAGATAACGAAATCCAATAAAAGGCGGCGAACCGCCCGACTTCTTGCGCCGTCCGTCAGGACCGCGTTTTCCAGACGGCCTCGACATCCTCGAGACGCGCCCGCGTGTGAAACAACCGGCTGGCCAGCACGCTGCCCTGAAACGCCGCGTACAACGTGCGCGCCGCGGTTTCGGGTTCGCCGCTGAACTGCAGCGTGCCTTCCTTCGCGCCTTGCTTCAGCAATTCCGCGAGCCAGCGCTCGTTGGCCGTGAAGAACGCCTGCACGGCCTGCCGCACGTTCTCCGGCAGCGTTTCGATGTCGGCCGCGAGCATCCCGCACAGGCAGATCAGGTTGCCGTCGCCGAGCGTGCGGCCGAACATCTTCGTGTACAGGCTCAACTTCACGTCGGCCGGCAACGCCGGATCGATCGTCCGCATGGCCGCGAGGACTTCGTCGCTGTACGCCGCCACCGCTTCCAGCACAAGATCGTCCTTCGACGGGAAGTAGTAGTGGATGCTCGACGTCTTCACGCCCACCAGGTCGGACAGGTCTCGATAGCTGAAGCCGTTGTAACCGCGCTGCATCATCAGCGTGATCGCATGATCGAGAATCTGTTCGCGGACGGTCGGTTTCGTTTCCATGGATCGAACTTTATCTACTCATAGATAGATAGTCAAGCACTTTTTTGCGGCCCCGGCGGAAGATGTGCCGATGCCTGCCGGCCGGGCACTGCCCCGGCGGGCGGTGTACCGCGCTCGGGCGCGGGCCGCGCCCTTCCGTCACTGCGGCTTCAACATCCGCTGAATGATCGTCCGCAGCATCGCACGATGCGCGCGCGGCTTGAACCCCGGCTCGAACACGACGCGCCCGACCGCCCCTTCCGCCAGCGCGAGCAGCCAGGTCGCGACGAGATCCGGCTTCAGGCTTCCGTCGATCCGCCCTTGCGCGACACCACGCTTGATCAGCGCGACCATCCGCCCTTTCACCTGCGCCTCGTTCGCCGCGAACAACGCGGCGACGTCCGGATTGCGCGTCGCCTCCGCCGCGGTCTCGACGCAGATGCGCGCATAGACGGGATCGCTCGACAGTTCCATCAACGTCAGCGCGATCTCCTCGATCGCGGCCAGCGCATCGTCGGCGTCCGCATGCTTCGCGAACAGCTCGGCCATCTCGCGCTGATCGTCCTGCGCGATCGCCTCGATGATCGCCGCCTTGGTCGGGAAATAGTGAAACAGGTTGCCCGGGCTCATCCCGGCCGCCTTGCAGATCGCGGCTGTGGACGTCGCATGGAAGCCGTCGCGCGCAAAACAGTCGATCGCGGCATCGAGAATCTGGCGCCGCTTCGCTTCCACTCTTTCAGGATCGATCCTTCTCAACGGGAACTCCGTGCTCGACGATGGCTCAAATATTTATTAGACTGATTAGTCGATCTATTATCTCCGCGAGACGTCGGAAGCGTCAATGCAGCGTGCGCATGCATGTGCCGCCCGTGGCATTCGCTCACACAAACGATCAGAGGACCAATGAAACGCATCGTCATCGCCGGTATCTCACTCGTCCTGTTCGGCTGCGTCGCGGCGGGCGCGCTTGCGCTGCGCGGCCTGTCCGATTTCGAGCTGAAGGGCGCGAACGTATCGACACTGACGTTCCACGCGGGCGACGCCGACCTCGTCGGCACGCTCGCGCTGCCGGCGCACGCACCCGACGCGCCCATCGCGCTGCTCGTCCACGGCGACGGGCCGCGCACGCGCTTCTCGGACGACGCGATGCTGCCGCTCGTCAACAGCCTGCTCGACGCCGGCATCGGCGTGTTCGCGTGGGACAAGCAGGGCACCGGCCGCAGCAGCGGCGACTGGCTCGCGCAATCGATGCAGGACCGCGCGAACGAAACGGTCGCCGCGATGGCGCGCGTGCGCGCCGCCGCCGGCCCCACGCACAAGATCGGCCTGCTCGGTTTCTCGCAGGGCGGCTGGGTGATTCCGCGCGTGGCGAATGCGGTGCGGCCCGCGTTCTCGGTGATCGTCGGCGGCGCCGTCAGCTGGCGGCGCCAAGGCGCCTACCTGACGCGCCGGCAACTCGAGGCAACCGGCCTGCAGCCGGATCGAATCGATGCGACACTGGCCGCCGAGCGACGCAGCAACGACGCAATCTTCGGTCGAGCGGACGTGCCGGCCGATCCGGCCCGGCGCCCGGACATCGAGCCGCGCCGCTTCGGTTTCATCGCGCTGAACTACCTGGAAGACGCCTCGCAGGCGCTGGCGACGATGCAAGGGCCGGTGCTGGCCGTGTGGGGCGCGCTGGACCGCAACGTCGATGCGGCCGACGAAGCGAACGCTTACGCGCACGCATTCGGGAAGCGGGCCGACCGGCACGTCGTCGTGGTGCCGGGCGCGACGCATGCGTTGCTGCGCGGCCGCTGGTTCGACTATCAGCTCGAGTCCGACTGGCCGAAATGGAAGACGTGGCTGTACATGGCGCTCGGGCGTCACGCTTATGCGCCGGACACGCTCGGCCCGATCGAGGCGTGGATCCGGTCGCAGTAAGCGCGCGCACCGCGCGCCGCCGCACAGGTCACAGGCATCACGCAATATCGGTCGCGCCCGCCCGCGCGACCGCATCAAGGAGAGGTTTCAATGTATTCGTGGTTTGAACGGCGCCTGCCGACTTTCCCGCTCGAAGATCCCGTCACGCCGCCGAAGGGATTCTTCTCGTTCGTCTGGGCGTGCACGAAAGGCGCACGCGGCTGGATTCTGCTGATCGCGCTGACGTCGGCCGCGCTGGCCGCGTACGAAGCCGCTCTGTTCGCGATGATGGGGCACGTGGTCGACTGGCTGTCGTCATCGACACCGGCCGACTTCGGCGGCCGCCACTTCGGCACGCTCGCCGGTTTCGCGGCGATCCTCGCCGGCAGCGCGCTGCTGATCGCGCTGCATACGATGGTCAAGCATCAGGTGCTCGCGATCAACTTCCCGATGCGGTTGCGCTGGCTGTTTCACCGGCTGATGCTCGACCAGAGCCTGTCGTTCTATGCGAACGAATTCGCGGGCCGCGTGACGACCAAGATCATGCAGACCGCGCTCGCGGTGCGCGACGCGCTGTTCATGTCGGTCGACGTCGTGATCGGCGTCACCGCCTACCTGATCGGCATCCTCGTGCTCGCCGCCAGCTTCGACTGGCGGCTGATGATTCCGCTCGCGCTGTGGGCGCTCGGCTACGGCGCGGCATGCGCGTATTTCGTGCCGCGCCTCGGTGCGGTCGGCAGCCGGCAGGCCGACGCGCGCGCGCTAATGACGGGCCGCATCACCGACGCGTATTCGAACATCACGACCGTGAAGCTGTTCTCGCATACGCGGCGCGAAGCCGACCACGCGCGGCGCGCGATGGAAGCGTTCAAGGCGACCGGCGACGCACAGATGCGGCTCGTCAGTGCGTTCGAGATCGTCAACCACCTGCTGTCGACGCTGCTGCTGATCGGCTCGGCCGGGCTCGCGCTGTATCTGTGGATGCACGGCGAGGCGAGCGCGGGCGTCGTCGCAGCCGTGATCGCGATGGCGCTGCGTTTGTCGAGCTACTCGCACTGGATCATGTGGGAAATGACCGAGCTGTTCGAGAACGTCGGCACGATCCAGGACGGCATCAACACGCTGACGAAGGTGCGCAGCGTGGTCGACGCGCCCGATGCGAAGCCGCTCACGGTGCGGCGCGGCGAAATCGTGTTCGACGACGTGCAGTTCGCGCACGAGGACAACGATCGCGCGGTATTCGACGGACTGAACCTGACGATCCGCCCGGGCGAGCGAATCGGCCTGATCGGCCGCTCGGGCGCCGGCAAGTCGACGCTAGTGAACCTGCTGCTGCGTTTCTACGACGTCGGCGGCGGCACGATCCGGATCGACGGGCAGGACATCGCGCAGGTGACGCAGGACAGCCTGCGCGCCGCGATCGGGATGGTCACGCAGGATACGTCGCTGCTGCACCGGACGATGCGCGAGAACCTGCTGTACGGCCGCCCCGACGCGACCGAGCGCGAGATGCAGGATGCGGCCGTGCGCGCGGAGGCGTCCGAGTTCATCGGCCGGCTGCGCGACCGCCACGGCCGCAGCGGCTATGACGTCGAGGTCGGCGAGCGCGGCGTGAAGCTGTCGGGCGGCCAGCGGCAACGCGTCGCGATCGCGCGCGTGATGCTCAAGGATGCGCCGATCCTCGTGCTCGACGAAGCGACCAGCGCGCTCGATTCCGAGGTCGAGGTCGCGATCCAGCGCAGCCTCGACACCCTGATGAGCGGCAAGACGGTGATCGCGATCGCGCACCGGCTGTCGACGATCGCCGCGATGGACCGGCTGATCGTGCTCGACGAAGGGCGCATCGTCGAGGAAGGCACGCACCAGCAGTTGCTGCAGGCGGGCGGCATTTACGCGGCGCTGTGGGCGCACCAGAGCGGCGGGTTCCTCGGCGAGACGGCGGACGCGGAAAGCGTGGCGCAGTAGGCACTGCCCTGTCGCGATGCACGGGATGTCCGCGCGCCGCGTGTCGTTCCGTTGCGCGCGCATCCATCGCTGCCCCGCCTCATAACGATCCGACAATTAATTGGTTCCCTTGACGATGCGCGGTCCGTATCGTTCACCGATTCGTCAGACCAATCGACCAACGGGGGAATCCAACGATGAAACAGATCCGTTCATTCGCGCTGCTCGCCCTGCCGGCCGCGCTCGTCGCCGCCGGCGCGCACGCACAAAGCAGCGTCACGCTGTACGGCATCGCCGACGCGGGCATCGCATACGTCCACAACGCGCAGAACGCGAACGGCAGCAACGCGTCGAGCCTCGTGAAGTTCAGCAGCGGCAACCTGTCGGGCAGCCGCTGGGGGCTACGCGGCATCGAGGATCTCGGCAGCGGCCTGTCCGCGCTGTTCCAGCTCGAGAACGGCTTCAACATCGGCACCGGCGCGCTCGGCCAGGGCGGGCGCGAATTCGGCCGCAAGGCCGTCGTCGGCCTCGCGAGCAGCACCTACGGCACCCTGACGCTCGGCCGCCAGTACGACCCGATCGTCGATCTCGTGCAGGGCCTCACGCAGGACAACTACTTCGGCGGCGTGTTCGCGACGCCGGGCGATCTCGACAACTACGACAACAGCCTGCGCGTCAGCAACTCGGTGAAATACACGAGTCCGCTGATCTCCGGCTTCCAGTTCGAGGCGCTGTACGGCTTCGGCGGCGTCGCGGGCGCGACCGGCAGCGGCCGCACGTACAGCTTCGGCGCGAGCTATGCGAGCGGCCCGCTGTCGCTCGGCGCCGGCTACTTCTACGCGAACGGCGGCACGACGGTCGCGAACGGCGTGCGCACGTGGTCGAGCAGCTCGGACACGCTGTTCAACACCGTGATCAACCAGGGCTTCTCGAGCGCGAAGTCGATCCAGATCGTGCGCGTGGCCGGCCAGTACGTGGCCGGGCCGGCGACCTTCGGCCTCGCGTATTCGAACACGCAGTACGGCGCGGACACGCTGTCGGCATTCAGCCAGAACGCGAAGTTCAACAACGGCTCGGCATTCTTCAACTGGCAGTTCTCGCCGGCACTGCGCGCGGGCGTCGGCTACAACTACACGTCGCTGACGGGCCCGGCTTCCGCGCACTACAACCAGGTCAACCTCGGCGCGGATTACGCGCTGTCGAAGCGCACCGACCTGTATGCGCTGTTCGGCTATCAGAAGGCGAGCGGCAACACGCTCAACGCGAGCGGCGCGACCGTGAAAGCGGCCGCGTCGGTCGGCTCGTACGGCGTGAATTCCGGCACCGATACGCAGGAACTCGCGATCGTCGGCATTCGCCACAAGTTCTGATCGTCACGCTGCACGACGATCGCCGGCGGGCGCGCACCGCGGTGCGCGCCCGCCGCGTTTACACTGTCCCTCTTCACGTTCGTCACGACACAGGGAGCCCGGCATGCTGACGGTATGGGGACGACGCAACGCATTCAATGTCCAGAAAGTGATGTGGCTCGTCGACGAGCTCGCGCTCGCGCATCGCCACGTGCCGGCCGGCGGCCGGTTCGGCGTGCTCGATACACCCGCATTCCTCGCGATGAACCCGCACGGGCGCATCCCGGTGATCGACGACGACGGTACCGTCGTGTGGGAATCGCACAGCATCCTGCGCTACCTCGCCGCGCGTTACGGACGCCCCGGCTTCTGGCGCGACGATCCCGCCGAGCAGTCGCGGGCTGACCGCTGGATGGACTGGGCGCAAACCACGCTGCAGCCGGCATTCCTCAACGGCGTGTTCCGCGACTACTACCGCACGCCGCCCGAGCAGCGCGACACCGTGCGCGTCGAGCAGAGCATCGCGCAATGCGCGCAGTATTTCCGGGTGCTCGATACCGTGCTGGCCGGGCAGCCGTTTCTCGCGGGCGACGCGATCACGCTCGCCGACATCGCGGCCGGCACGCACCTTTACCGGTATTTCGAACTCGATATCGCGCGGCCCGACGTGCCGCATGTCGTGGCGTGGTACGAACGCCTGAAGGCGCGACCCGCGTATCGCACGAACGTGATGATTCCGTTCGACGATCTGCGCGGCAAGCTTGGCTGAGCGACTGATCGACTGTTGCGCCGGCAGTGGAGCGGCTTGTTGGATGGTTGTAAGAACAACCGCGTATGTTGCCGACTTGCACACCCGCCGGATAGGCATACGTCGCCGCGACGACGATCGTAGCCAAGCGGGTCATGACTGACCAACCACGCAGGCAAGATGATGAGCGCCCAGGACGTTCCGGTCGAGTTCGCTTCTCGGAAGGACAACGCAGTTGCCGTGCATCGAAACGCCGGGCTGGACGCGTTGCGGGCCTGCCTGACGCTGCTGGTGGTCTTTCACCATTGCGCGATCACGTACGGGGCAGTCGGCGGGTGGTACTACCACGAGGTGGCCGCAGGCCCGTCGGTGGCGTCCGCGCTGTTGACGCTCTTCTGCGCGATCAACCAGGCATTTTTCATGGGCCTGTTCTTTTTCCTCGCGGGCTATTACACGCCGCCATCCATCGAGCGCAAGGGCGCCGTCCGCTTCCTCGCCGACCGGTCTCTCCGGCTTGGCCTGCCGTTGCTCGTCTACGGCTTCCTGATCGGCCCCGCGACGATTGCTCTGGCTCAGTCGGGCGCGGGTCATCCGTTTCCAGATACGCTGAGACATCTGTGGCGAAAAGGCACGTTCGAAAACGGACCGATGTGGTTCGCCGAGGCATTGCTGATTTTCAGCGCGGCGGCGGCGCTGCTGCATATCGTCTTCCCGCGCACCGTGGCGCGCGATACGAACCGCGTCGCGCGCGTCCCTTCCGACACGACGCTGGCCGCCGCGGCACTGCTCACCGGTATCGCGGCACTGGCATTACGGTCGCGATGGCCGGTAGGTATCAACGTATGGGGGCTGCAGCTCGGCTACTTCGCGAGCTACGTCGTGTTGTACGCAGCGGGTTGCCGGACGGCGCGCGCGCACTGGATCGAGCATCTGCCGGCACCGCAGGTCCGACGTTGGTCACGCATCGCGCTCATGGCGTTGCCGGTCCTGCCGGTCGCCTACCTGATCGCGAAGCACGTGCCCGCGTGGCGCGGCCGTCCGCAGGACGTCATCTACGCATTCTGGGAGCCGCTGGTCGCGTGGGGCGCAATCCTGTTTCTCGTCGATCGTTTTCAACAGCGCTTCGACACATTGACGGGCGCGTGGCGGCCGCTGTCGCGACGCGCGTACGCTATCTACGTCATCCATCCGCCCGTGCTGGTCGCGGTCGCCCTCGCGTGGCGAAACGTACCGGCGTCCCCGTTCCTGAAATTCGCCGTGACCGGTAGCCTCGCCTGCGTCGCGTGCTATCTGATTGCCGGCCTCCTGCTTCGCGTGCCGCGGTTCGCGTCGATTCTGTAGACGCGTCGGCTCGCGCCGCTCGTTCGTACACGATATCAGCGGCTGGCGTCGCGCCGGGCGACGTCATAGACAGCCGCTGCCGTGATCCCGAATACCAGGTGCGCGATCAGCGTGATCGCGCCGCGCACCGCGATGAACCACGGAAAGATTGTCGTGAATCCGTACAGGTTCACGCCGTACAGGAGAAGCCCGAACGCGCCGCCCGCCAACAGCGCGGCCACGCGCGACAGATTGCGGACCAGCCGTGCCAGCACGGCCGCAGAGACCAGCGAAAGCGCCGCATGGACGAGCGTCGCCACGCCCATGACCAGCGGATCGAAGCCGCCGGACGCAGCGAGCACGCTTCGCCCCATCACGATCGCGGCCGTGAGGCGCGCGTCGCGCAACAGATTCCGGACGGCGTCATCGCCGGCAATTGCCCAGAGCAGCAGCTCGATGACGGTCGATCCGACCGCCGCGCCGAACGCTGCCCAGAGAATCGGGACCCCACTCGCTCGTTTCAATGATCGCCCTCATGGCGGGCCGGTCGATGCATCGAGCGAACCGCCGTGCAAACCGGTTTATGACGCCCCTTCGCAGTCCGACCAGTATGCAAACGGGTCGCGATGTTTCGGATAGTGCTCGTCGAGCCATTTCAGCAGCGTCGCCCGCGCATTGTCCATGTCGGCCTTCAACGACGACGTCGTCAGCTCGTGCACTTCGACGGACTTTTCCCGATCGACCACGAAGCAGTTCCAGTCGGGGCCGTCGAGATCCGGATCGTCGGACGCCTTCGACGACTTACTCCAGCCGAAACGCTTGCGCGCATCGATGTAGTAGCGCGGATGCACCTTCAGATACGACATCTCGCCGCCCTGCAGGCTGCTCTCGGCGCGCAGCACGTCGCGTTCGTCGACGATCTGCGTGACTTCCGGCAACCGGCGCGAGCGCCATCCGGCAGGCAGCGTCGCCACTGCACGAATGCTGTCGTACGTGCCCCACTCGAGGCCCCACGCTTCGGCCATGCGTTTCATGAACGCGTCGGCGCTCGGATAACCGCGCAGCTGGATGCGGGTCGACAACGTGACTTCCACCCCGCCGCGACCGCCGGATGCGCTCGACACCTCGTCGTCCGTTGCGAACGGATTGCCCGGACGCGGCGATTCGCGCTTCGCGTCCGCAGGCGCCAGGCCGGAAAAAAGTTGATCCAGCGCCGCACGCGCCTTCGACGATTTGTCTGGTCTATTCATCGGTTCCCTTTTGTACAAATTTGAACCCGTACTGCAATGGTTGGTGATTGCCCTGCCATCGGGCAAAGGCTCGATTCCGCTTCACTGCGGCGATCTCGCCGTTTTCCGCGGCTGCATTGTAACGATTTGGCGGCCGCGACTGAACGAACCGGGAGCGAGCGGCCGGCCGCAGTCGCGACGCGCGTGCTGGTGCTGGTGCTAGTGCCCAAGCGGTCACCTGCGCGAACCGCCGGGTATGCGCTACCCCAGCGCCTTCACCATCCGCTCCATCAACGCGAGGACTTCCGGCCGATTCTCGCCCTTCGCATGCACGAAGTGATAGCTGAGCAGTGAATCGACCTCGTGACGGCTCACGCGCACGAGTGCGCTGCGCCGCAGATACGCATCCGCAAGCGGCGTGCGCGCAAGCGCCACGCCCAGCCCCGCTTCGGCCGCCGCCAGCACGAGGTTGTAATCCTCGAACCGGCGATCCTGCGCACGCGGCTTGAACGGAATGCCGAGCGCGTCGAACCACGTGCGCCAGCCGGTCACGTCGGAATCGTGCAGCAACGGCATGTCGAGCAGCGCGGCATCGCCCGTTGCGCGGCGCATCCTGGCCAGTTGCGCGGCGAGCCGCGGATGCGCGACCGGATACAGCCGTTCCGGCATGAACGGGCGGGTTTCCAGCCGACGCCAGTTGCCGCGCCCGTACCGGATCGACAGATCGGCTTCGCCACCGGCGATATCCACGTTGCGCAGTTCGATGCCGAGCTCGATACGCAACGCGGGCGCTTCGCTCTCGAGCGCGGGCTGCCGCTCCAGCAGCCACAGCTGCGCGAACGCGGGCACCACGCTCATCCGCACCAGCCGCGGCGTACGCGGCGAGCGCCACTGATCGGCCGCGCCGTCGATGATCGCGAACGCCTGCTCGATCCGGCCGACGAAGCGTTGCCCGTCCGGCGTCAGGCGCACGCCGCGCGCATGCCGTTCGAACAGCGCCATCCCGAGCCAGTTTTCCACGGCGGCCACGCGTCGGCTGATCGCGC
>NZ_BCPO01000189.1:0-31067 GCF_016586105.1 Burkholderia sp. E168m15 | reverse complement strand
CGCCGGCGACCTGCCGCGCCCGCGCCGGACCGTCGGCAGGCCGCGCGTCCGAGCTGTGAGCCATATTCATATCCGGATGTTGATCTGTGCGCTAGCTTAGCATCTCGCCACGCCGCACCATTGCCGCATGAATACTCTTTCGTCATCGACGTCGCGCGGCGCGCGACAGCCGCTCGTCGCGGCAGCCGCGGTGGCGTTCACGATCGTCTCGTGGGCGTCCGCCTTCCCGTTCATCCGGATCGGCCTGCAGGGCCTCGCGCCGCTGCAGCTCGCGGCGGCGCGCTTCGCGACCGCGGCGGTGCTCGTGATCGCGTGGCTCGCATGGCGGCGGCCGCCGCTGCCGACGAAAGCCGATGCGTGGCGCTTTCTCGCGTGCGGCCTGCTCGGCATCGCACTCTACAACGCGCTGCTCAATACCGGCGAACAGACCGTGTCGGCCGGCGCGGCGAGTTTCATCGTGAACACGCTGCCGATCTTCACCGCGTTGCTGGCCGCCGTGTTTCTGCGCGAGCGCTTCAATCGCTGGGGCTGGCTCGGGTCGCTGGTCAGCCTGGCCGGCATCGCGGTGATCGCGCAAGGGCAGCCCGGCGGCCTCGTCCTCGGCTCCGGAAGCACGCTGATCCTCGGCGCGGCGCTGTGTTCGGCCAGCTATTTCGTGTTGCAGCGGCGGCTGATTCCCGTGTACGGCGCGCTGCCGTGCACCGCGTACACGCTGCTGGCCGGCGCGGTATTGCTCGCGCCCTGGCTGCCCGGCGCGCTCGTGTCGCTCGGCGGCGGGTCGCGCGACACGGCGCTGGCCGTCGTGGTGCTCGGCGTCTTTCCCGCCGCGCTCGGGTACGCGACCTGGACCTTCGCGCTCGGCTACTTCGGCGCGGCGCGCGCGGCCAGCTTTCTCTACCTGACGCCGGCGGTCGCGACGCTGCTGTCGGTGGCGCTGACGGGCGAGCGGCCCGGCATCGCGACGGCGTGCGGCGGCCTGCTGGCGATTGCAGGGGTGATCGTCGTCGCGTTGCGCGGACGGTCGTAGGGTCGAGCTTGCAGTGGATTGCATGGCGATGCTCCGAAAGCACACGCGGGCCGGCCCAACACGCCTCCGTCTTGCCGAACCCGATAAATGGTTCAGCCGGTGCAATCGGCACCCACTCCCGTGGCGTTACCGAACTTGACCGTTAGTTGCATATATACAGCAATCGCGCTTGATGAAGCATGACCTCGAAACCGGATACGCGATTCTCGAGTGACCAAACTGTGCAGACAAATCGACCGAACAGTTCCCGATTGACCGCGCGTCAGTGTCCATGGCTTCGTCGCGGCGACCGGCCGAATAATGGATGCGGCCGTAAGGCCGACGACAGCGAATCGCAACCTGCGGCTCGCCGCAGTGCACGATTTCCGGCATCCGGAGCCTTCGACGGCCGGGCGTCGACCGGTGCCGCGCCGGCCCGCTGCGGGATTCGCCGCAGCGCGCAAAAGCGGCTTCATATATATTCATACGATTGCATGACGTCCAGCGGCAACGCAGGTCTGTCGGCCGGGCGCCATGCAAGTGAAGCCCATGATGGGTATGGAGACTCGTCCGACCGCCCCGGCCCCGCAGCCGGCCAGTCGAGACGTCAATAGAAAGACATTCAATCCGGAGATGGCAGATGGAACGAAGCACTGTCGGCATGCGCTGCAAACCCCTGATCACCGTTGCACTGGCAGCCGCCGCGTTCGCGGCCGCGTCGAGCGCGATGGCCGACCAGGTCGTGAAGATCGGCAGCGTCGAACCGACGACGGGCGGTATCTCGCACCTCGGCAAGGACAATGAGAACGGCGCGCGCCTCGCGGTCGAGGAAATCAACGCGAAGGGCCTGACGATCGGCGGCAAGAAGATCACGCTGCAATTCGACGCGCAGGATGACGCGGCCGACCCGCGCCAGGCCACCCAGGTTGCGCAGAAGCTCGTCGACGACAAGGTCGTCGCCGTCATCGGCCACCTGAACTCGGGCACGTCGATTCCGGCGTCGAAGATCTACAGCGACGCGGGCATCGTGCAGATCTCGCCGTCGGCCACGAACCCGACCTACACGCAGCAAGGCTTCAAGACGACCTACCGTGTGGTCGCCACCGACGCGCAGCAGGGCCCCGCGCTCGCGAGCTACGCGCAGTCGAAGGGCGTGAAGAGCGTGGCGGTGGTCGACGATTCGACCGCGTACGGCCAGGGTCTCGCGAACGAGTTCGAGAAGAAGGCGAAGGCGCTCGGCCTGAAGGTGCTGTCGCACGACGCGACCAACGACAAGGCGGTCGACTTCCGCGCGATCCTGACGAAGATCAAGGGCGAGAACCCCGACGCGATCATGTACGGCGGCATGGACGCCACCGGCGGCCCGCTCGCGAAGCAGGCGAAGCAGCTCGGCCTGCGCGCGAAGATCCTGTCCGGCGACGGCGTATGCACCGATTCGCTGGCCGAACTGGCCGGCCCGGCGGCCGACAACGTGCTCTGCTCGCAGGCAGGCGCGGCGCTCGAGAAGATGCCGGGCGGCGCGGGCTTCCTCGCGAAGTACCAGAAGCGCTTCAACCAGGGCATCAAGTTCGATGCGCCGTTCGCGTATGACGCGGTCTACATCGTGGTCGATGCGATGAAGCGCGCGAACTCGACCGACCCGGCGAAGATCCTCGCGGCAATGCCGGCGACGAAGTACGACGGCGTGATCGGCACGACGACGTTCGACGCGAAGGGCGACCTGACGCACGGGATCATCTCGATCTACGGCTACAAGGGCGGCAAGAAGACCTTCCTCGACCAGGTGAAGATGTAATCCGACGCGGCGCCGGCACGACGGGAACGCCACCCGTCGGCGCCGCCGCGCGGGCAGAATACCGATTCACGGAGACGAAGCATCATGTGTGCAATGGCGTATGCGGAATTCCAACAGGAGTTGAAGAAGGCGCAGTTGACGGCGCGCGAGTTCGCCCGCCTGATCCGGATGAACGAAAGTTCGATCACCAACTATTCGAGCAAGGGCACCGTCCCTTCCCACCTCGCGGTCATCGCGAAACTGATCGGTACGCTGGCCGCGCACGAGATCGACTTCCGGCGCGTGATCCGGCAAATGCGGATCGAGCCGAAACGGCCGCGCGGCGTCGGCGTGCTTCCCGCAGCGGAAAAACCGCGCTCGCGGAAAGCGGCGAAAGCCGACGCCTGACCAGCGCTGGCCCAGGTCGAAAGCGGCACGGGGATTGCCGCTCGACGCGCGAGGGACGCGCCCTTACGGGCTGCACCGCTACAGCATCACCCCACCGCCCGCACATGATCGAGCAGCGCCTGCAGCGGATGGCGCACCTGCTTCGACGACAGGCGTTTCACCTGGCTGCGACACGAATACCCGGTCGCCAGCGCCTCGCCCTCCTGCTGCGCCCCGTCGACGTGCGCGGCCCACGACTGCGCATAGATCGTCTTCGACGTCGCGAGATTGCGCGCCTCGTGCCCGTACGTGCCCGACATCCCGCAGCACCCGGTCGCCTGAACCTGCAAGCGCAGCCCGCGACGCGCGAACACCTGCGCCCATTGCTTGCCGCTGTCGGGCGCATTGGTTCTTTCGGTGCAGTGCGGCAGCAACCGGTATGGAACCGTTGCCCCGCCCGCACCCGCTTGCGGCAGCGCATCCAGCAACCATTCCTGCGGCAGCGCGACCTTCGGCACGTCGGCGAGCCCGGTCACCTTCAGGTATTCCTGCCGATACGTGAGCGTCATCGCCGGATCGAGGCCGACCAGCGCGACACCCGAGCGCGCCAGTGCGGCCAGTTGCGTCGCGTTGCGGATCGCCGCCTTTTCGAATGCGTGAAGAAAGCCCTGCACGTGTAGCGCCTTGCCGTTCGGCGCGAGCGGCGCGAGCCACACCTGAAAGCCCAGGCGCGCCGCCAGCTCGATCAGCGTCGCCAGTTGCTCGGTATCGAAATAGCGCGTGAACGTGTCCTGCACGATGACGACGCTGCGCGCGCGCTGCGCCTCGCTCAGCGCGGCGAGCGCATGCGGGTCGGCCGGCTTCACGCGCCATGCGCGGATCACGGCCGCGAGATCGAAGCGGCTCAGCAGCGGGCTGTCGACCATGCCGACCTGGCGCTCGAGCAGCGTCCTCACCCAGCCGGCGCCCATCAGCCCGTTGTACACAGCGGGCACGCGCGCCATCCACGGCATCGTGAATTCGAGCGAGCCGATCAGGTAGTCGCGCAACGGCCGCAGGTAACGCTGGTGATACAGCTCGAGAAAGCGCGAGCGAAACTCGGGCACGTTGACCTTGACCGGGCACTGCCCCGCGCACGACTTGCATGCGAGGCACCCGGCCATCGCGTCGTACACCTCGTGCGAGAAATCCGCGTCGCCATCGCGGGCGTTGCGGGCGTTGCGGCTGTTGCGCCAGCGCTCGGCCAGCCCGCGCAGGAACGGCTGCCGCGTGCGCGCCGCCGCGACGACGTCGACGCCGGCCTGCCCTTGCAGACGCAACCATTCGCGCATCAGCGACGCGCGCCCCTTCGGCGACTGCACGCGTTCGCGCGTCGCCTTCCACGACGGGCACATCGCGTCGTCCGGATCGAAGTTGTAGCACGCGCCGTTGCCGTTGCAATGCATCGCGGTGCCGTAGCTTTGCCACACGCGCTCGTCGATCTGCCGGTCGTGTTCGCCGCGCGTCGGCACCTCGTCGATCTTCAGCAGCCGCAGCGTGGGGTCCGGCGGCGTCGCGATCTTGCCCGGGTTGAACTGGTTGTGCGGATCGAACGCGGCCTTCAGCTGCTGCAGCGACGGATACAGCTCGCCGAAAAACGCCGGCGCATATTCGGAGCGCACGCCCTTGCCGTGCTCGCCCCATAACAGGCCACCATGGCGCTGCGTGAGCTCGGCCACCGCATCCGACACGGGCCGCACCAGCGCGGCCTGCTTCGGGTCCTTCATGTCGAGCGCCGGGCGCACGTGCAGCACGCCGGCATCGACGTGGCCGAACATCCCGTACTGCAGCCCGTGGCCGTCGAGCAGCGCGCGGAATTCGGCGATGTACGCGGCGAGATTCTCGGGCGGCACCGCGGTGTCCTCGACGAACGGCTGCGGACGCGCCTCGCCCTGCACGTTGCCGAGCAGGCCGACCGCGCGCTTGCGCATCGCATACACGCGCTTCACCGCGTCGTCGCCGGCCGCGAGCGTATGGCCGAGACGCTCCACGCTCGTATCGGTGCGCAGATGCTCGACGAACGCACGCACGCGTGCATCGACGTCGCGTTCGTCGTCGCCGCTGAATTCGATCAGGTTGATGCCGAGCGTCGGACGCGCGTCGTCCTGCGGGAAATACTCGGCCACGCTGCTCCACACGAAGTCCTTCATCGCGAGCATCAGCACCTTCGAGTCGACCGTCTCGATCGACAGCGGCGCGAGCTCGAGCAGCGCGCGCGCATCGCGCAGCGCGTCCATGAAGCCCGCGTAGCGCACGTTGACCAGCACCGAATATTTCGGAATCGGCAGCACGTTGAGCTTCGCCTCGACGACGAAGCCGAGCGACCCTTCCGCGCCGCACAGCACGCTGTTCAGGTTGAAGCGGCCGTCGGGTTCGCGCAGGTGCGCGAGGTCATAGCCGGTCAGGCAGCGGTTGAGCTTCGGAAATTTCGCGTCGATCAGCGCCGCCTTGTCGTCGCTGATGCGCCGCGCGGTGCGATACACCTTGCCGACGCGGTCCTGCCGCGCGCAGCGGCGCGCCAGTTCTTCATCGTCGAGCGCGTCGCTGCGCAGCCGCTCGCCGCCCATCAGCACGAAATCGAGTTCGAGCACGTGATCGCGCGTCTTGCCGTACGTGCAGCTGCCCTGTCCGCTCGCGTCGGTGTTGATCATCCCGCCGACGGTCGCACGGTTCGACGTCGACAGCTCCGGCGCGAAGAACAGCCCGTGCGGCTTCAACGCCGCATTGAGCTGATCCTTGACGACGCCCGCCTCGACGCGCACCCACCGCGCTTGCGCGTTGATTTCGAGGATCCGGTTCATGTTGCGCGACAGGTCGACGACGATGCCGTCGGTCAGCGACTGCCCGTTGGTGCCGGTGCCGCCGCCGCGCGCGGCCACCGCGACGTCGCGGTGCGCGGGTTCGGCCAGCAGTCGGGCCAGCAGCTGCACGTCATCCGCATGCGCGGGGCAGATCACCGCCTGCGGCAGGCGCTGGTAGATCGAGTTGTCGGTGGCCTGCACGGTCCGGTTCGCGTGGTCCGCGCGGATTTCCCCGGCGAAGCCGGCGGCCTGCAGCGCGGCGAGAAAATCGCGGTAAACGTTCGCGGACGGGCTGGCGGGACGGGGCAACGGGGCGATCGACATGGTGCAAAGGCGCAATGTGGGTGGAGCCGGCCGGTTCACGCACGCCAAAACATGATTTTTTGGCAAGTTTCCGCCCAACCGGGAATTGCAGTATCTTTCGATATTCCGCCAGAAACAAACGAATTCTTACCCGGCGAAGCTTGCATAAAACTCATGAATTACCGTCGCCTCACCCCGTCGATGTCACTGCTGCTCGTGTTCGAGGCCGCCGCGCGGCATGAAAGCTATACGCGTGCGGCCGAAGAACTGTCGCTGAGCCAGAGCGCGATCAGCCGGCAGGTGCAGACGCTCGAGGATCAGCTCGGCGTGCCGCTGTTCCGGCGCGAGGGCCGCTCGGTCAAGCTGACCGAAGTCGGCCGCCGCTACTTCGCCGAGCTGAGCGGCGCGCTCGGGCGCATCCGCGGCGCGACGCTGCAGGCGATGTCGCACCAGGCCGGCGCCGGCACGCTGCGGCTGGCCACCCTGCCGACGTTCGGCTCGAAATGGCTGCTGCCGCACCTGCACGGCTTCTACGCCGCGCATCCGGGCGTGACCGTGCACCTTCATTCACGGATCGGTGCGATCGATTTCCTCCACGACGACCTCGACGCGGCAATCACCGTCGGCGCGGCCTGGCCGGGCCTGCACGCGCACCGGCTGTACAACGAATTCCTGATCGCGATCGCGCCGCCCGACACGGGCCGCGGCCGCAAGGCCGACGCGCGCACGCCAGCCTGGGCCGCAAAGCAGACGCTGCTGGGCGTGACGAGCAATCAGCAGGCCTGGGCAGAGTGGTTCTCGCACTATCGGCTCGACCATCGCCAGATGCGGATCGGTCCGAGTTTCGAGCTGACGTCGCACCTGATCCAGGCCGTGCGCGCGGGAATGGGGATCGGGCTGGTGCCGAAGGTGCTGGTGGAGGACGAATTGAGCCGCGGCGAGCTCGTGTCGATCGGCGACGCGATTACCAGCCAGCGCAGCTATTACCTCGTCTACCCGCCGGGCAACGAAACGCTGCCGTCGCTGGTCGCGTTTCGCGAATGGCTGCTGACGTCGTGCTGACGCGCTTGCGGCGACGTGCCGGTCAGGCGCGCCACTCGCCGAGAATCTGCTCGGCAAGGTAGTCGCACGGCGGCCGCGCGGACTGCGCGCTGCGCGCGAGCACGACCTCGAGTTCGCCGAGCGACGGCAGCCCGTGGCTCTCCGACAGCTGCAACAGGTGATCGGGCACGCAGCAGCGCGCGAGCGGCGCGATCGCGAGGCCGGCCTCGACCATGCTGAGCAGCCCGAGGAAACTCGGGCTTTCGTACGACATCCGGAACGGAATCTTCCGCCGGTTCAGCGCCTTGATCGCATGATCGCGCGCCATGCTGCCATGTGAGAACAGCGCAACCGGCAGCGGCCGCTCTTCCCACACGTTCCGTTTCGGCGATCCCGTCCAGACGATCGGCTCGAGCCGGATCAGCTCGCCGGACACGCCCTTGACGCGGGTCAGGCACGCGAGGTCGACCGTGTTGTCCTTCAGCATCGGCACGAGCGCACTGCTCGGCTGGCCGATCACGCGCACTTCCACACGCGGATGCATCGCGGCGAACTTGCCGAGCACCTGCGGCAGCAGCGACGAGATGTAATCGTCGGGCACGCCGATCGTCACGCGGCCGCGGATCTCCGGGCGCACGACCGACGCCCACGCCTCGTCGCGCATCGCGAGCATCCGGCGGCCGTAGTCGGCAAGCATCCTGCCGTCGTCGGTCGGCGTCACGTTGCGCGTGTCGCGGATGAACAGCAGCTTGCCGAGCGCGTCTTCCAGCGTCCTGATCTGCATGCTCACCGCCGACGGCGACCGGTGCACGGCCTGCGCGCCCTGCGCGAACGATCCGGATTCCGCGACGGCCACCACCATCGCGAGCACATCGAGGTCGAGCTTCTTCATGTGAATTCAGAAAAACTGATCAATCGATTCAGTTTATCCCGTTTTACTGTTCACCTCCATCGCCGGAGAATGAATTCCGTCAGCACTCACTCGACGCAGGAAGCGGAAAACATGCAAACGTCCGGATCGCTCTACGGGTTTCTCGTCATCGGCGGCATGCTCGCGGTCACGCCGGGGCCGAACATGGTCTACGTGATGTCGCGCTCGATCGCGCAAGGGCGGGCGGCGGGCCTCGTTTCGCTCGCGGGCGTGATGCTCGGCTACCTGTTCTACATGTTCGCCGCGGCATTCGGCATCACGACGCTGTTCATGAGCGTGCCCTATGCGGGCAGCGTGCTGGGCGCGGTCGGGGCGACCTATCTGCTGTACCTCGCCTGGCAGGCGGTGCGGCCCGGCGGCCGCTCGCCGTTCGAGGTGAAGACGTTGCCGAACGAGCAGCCGCTGCGGCTGCTCGCGATGGGCGCGACGACCAGCGTGCTGAACCCGAAGCTCGCGATGCTGTTCGTGTCGCTGTTGCCGCAGTTCATCGACTACGGGCATGGCGGCGTGTTCGGCCAGTCGCTGTTTCTGGGCTCGCTGCTGATCGCCGCATTCGCGTCGGCCAACGGGCTGGTGGCGATCTGCTCGGGCAGCCTGGCGAAGTTCCTGCACGGCCGCCCGACGCTGCTGCTCGCGCAGCGCTGGGCGATGGGCGCGGTGCTCGGCGGCCTTGGCGTGGAAATGCTCGTCGAGGCGTCGAAGTCGGCGGGCATCGCGTAAGCATCGTGCCGCCGCGCGGGCGGCGGCCCGCGTCACGCGGCAACGGCCTGCCGCTGCGCCTCGAGTTCGCGCACGAGCGGCAGCACGCGCTTGCCGAAATACTCGACTTCCTCGATGAAATGCAGGAACCCGGCCAGCACGAGATCGACGCCGATCGCCTTCAGCGCGACGATCCGCTCGGCGATCTGCTGCGGCGTGCCGATCAGGTTCGTGCGGAAGCCGTCGTTGTACTGCACGAGATCCTCGAACGTCGATTTCGCCCAGTTGCCTTCGCCTTCGGGCGACGCCTTGCCGGCCTGCTTCACCGCATCGCCGAACGCGTGCACGGCCTCGACGTGCGCATGCCGGATGATGTCGTCGAGCACGGCCTTCGCTTCTTCCTCGGTGTCGCGCGCGATCACGAATGCATTGACGCCGATGCGCACGCGATGGTTGTTCGCCGCCGCCTTCGCGCGAATGTCGTCGATCTGCGCCTTCAGGTTCTCCGGCGTATTGCCGTTCGTGAAATACCAGTCCGACACGCTCGCCGCGTTGTCGCGCGCCGCGCGCGAGCTGCCGCCCTGGAAGATTTCCGGATGCGGCTTCTGCAAAGGCTTCGGGCTCAGCGTGTAGTCGTTGAAGCGGTAGAAGTCGCCCTTGAACGTGAAGTTGTCCTGGGTCCAGATGCCCTTGAGCGCCTGGATGAATTCCTTCGAGCGCCGATAGCGTTCGTCGTGCTCGAGCCACGGCTCGCCGATCGCGGTGAATTCGCCCTTGAACCACCCGCTCACGACGTTGATCGCGATGCGTCCGTTCGAGATGTGGTCGATCGTCGCGAGCTGCTTCGCGACCACGGCCGGATGCCACGGCCCCGGCAGGATCGCGGCGAGCACCTTGAGCTTCGTCGTCGCATGCAGCAGCGCCTGGCTGAACGACACCGACTCGTGCTGGTATTCCGCGCCGTAGCCGGCCGTGAAGCGGATCTGGCTCAGCGCGTAGTCGAAGCCGGCCGCCTCGGCCGTGCGCGCGAGCTTCTGGTTGTATTCGAGGCTCCAGTCGGTGCGCTGCTCGATCGTGCTGACGACGAGGCCGCCGCTGACGTTCGGCACCCAGTACGCGAATTTGACGCCATCGGCGGAAGGGTCGGGAAGGCTCATGAAGGTGTCCTGGTCGAAGGGGAAACGAAAAAGCGGCTTACGCGGCCGCGGCGGAAAGCACGGGCGCACGCAGTTGCGGCACCGCGCGATTCACGGCGAGCGCGATGCGCTCGCGCAACGCCGGACTGGCGATCTGGTACTGGTCGAAATCGCTTTCGGACGCATACACGCCGATCGGCAGCGTGCGCGCCTGGAAGAAGCTGAACAGCGGGCGCAGCTGATGGTCGATCACCAGCGCATGGCGTTCGCTGCCGCCGGTGGCCGCGAGCAGCACCGGCACGTCGACGAGCGCGTCGTGGCGCACAAGGTCGAACAGGTGCTTGAAGAGGCCCGTGTACGACGCGCGATACACCGGGCTCGCGACGACGAGTGCGTCAGCCGTCTCGATCGCGCGGATCAGCGCATCGAGATCAGGCGGTACCTGCGCACGCGTGAGCGCGCCGGCCAGCCGGCTGCCGATCTCGCCGAGTTCGATCAATCGCGTCTCGATCGGCAGCGCGGCGCCGAGCGCCGTGACGATCGCGTCGGTCAGCGCGAGCGTGCGCGACGGCCGCTGCAGGCTGCCCGATATCGCGACGACGTTGAGGGTGTGGCTCATGCAATGCGTTCCCGTGGTGAAGCCGCGCGCAATGCGGCGATACCGGTTCGGGGCAGCAAGGAGCGTGCCATTGGCGCGGTTGCGTGACGGAAATTTCGTCTGCACCGCGAAGTTTCTCGCCATCGCCCGTCAGAAATGGCGCTCGACCAAATGCGCGGCAGTGGCAAGCGTTCCGGTTCGCGCGTCACATCGATATTCCGTCACGCGATGAATCCGGTGCAGCGGGTCTGCTGACGCGCTGCTGATCAGGCAGCAGCGCGTCACGCACGATAGCGCTGAATTCGATGCTGCGACGTCACTGCCCCGTCGCTCTTCCGCGCCATTGCGGGTTCCGCAGCAATCGCGCTTTGGTTATCAGAAATCGATGCTTTTCGCGCGCGGCGAAACGTTCAACACTTTGCTGATCACGCAGCAGCCGACCCGCATTGCCCGGCCATCCAACGGTTCATCGCCATGACTTCCATTTCCGCATCGCCGCGCCCGCTCAATCTTCGTGTCGTTACCGCTTCCCGCGACCCCGCAGGCCTTCAAGCCGCGGCGCCCGTGCGCACGCTGCCCGAACGCCACGCGCAGGCCCGCGCCCAGGCGCAGGTGTTCGCCGATCCGCGTTCGCTCGCGCTGCTCGAACAGGTTCGCCGCGTCGCACCGAGCGACGCGAACGTGCTGATCGTCGGCGAGACGGGCACCGGCAAGGAACTGATCGCACGGCACGTGCACGAGCTCGGCGCCCGTCGCGACGGGCCGTTCGTCGCGGTGAACTGCGGCGCGTTCTCCGAAACGCTCGTCGATAGCGAACTGTTCGGCCACGAAAAAGGCGCGTTTACCGGCGCATTCAGCGCGAAGCCCGGCTGGTTCGAAGCCGCGCACGGCGGCACGCTGTTTCTCGACGAAATCGGCGACCTGCCGCTCGCGATGCAGGTGAAACTGCTGCGCGTGCTGCAGGAGCGCGAGGTCGTGCGGCTCGGTTCGCGCACGGGCATTCCGGTCGACGTGCGTGTGGTCGCGGCGACCAACGTCGACTTGCAGCAGGCGGTCACGGCCGGACAGTTTCGCGGCGACCTGTTCTACCGGCTCAATGTCGTGCAGCTCGCGGTCCCGCCGTTGCGCGACCGTCCGTGCGACATCCTGCCGCTCGCGCGCCACTTCTTCGACATTTACCGCGACCGGCTCGGCGGCGGCCCGCGCCGCATCGATCCGCGCGCCGAACGCCGGCTCGAGGCACACGGCTGGCCCGGCAATATCCGCGAACTGGAGAACGTGATCCATCATGCGCTGCTCGTGAGCCGTCACGACGTGCTGCAGGACACCGACCTGCACATCGCGCCGCCGTGTGTGCCGGCCGTGGCCGCGCAGGCAACCGAGTCGTCCGCCGATGCACAGGCGGCGCTCGAGCATGCGCTTCGCGAACTGTTCGACGACGGGCACGGCAACCTGTTCGAACACATCGAGGACACCGTGATGCGTGTCGCGTTCGAATTCAGTCACCGCAACCAGATCCGCGCCGCGCAGTTGCTCGGCATCAGCCGCAACGTGCTGCGCGCGCGGCTGATTCGCGCGAAGGCGATCACCGCGCTGAAATAGCGGCATCCGGCGGGCGCCGTCGCTCGGCCCCGACGCCATCGCAGCGCGATCCGTGCCGCAACGTCCGAACCTGATGTATCTTGGCGCGAAGCGTACGCTTCGTTGTCCACCCCGCATCCGGTCGCCCGTTACGCGGCCATCCGCGACCGGCAACGACGCACGCACGATCCTCCGCAACACGAAAGCCGACCGGCGCCCGTGCGCGCCCGGCCGAGCCCTGTTCACCCGTCCGGAATCCGTCGCCATGAAAAAGCTTGTGAACCGCCCGTCCGACGTCGTGCGAGAAATGCTGGAAGGCATCGCACGGCAATCGCCGCATCTCGCGATCCTCGGCGACGAGCACGTGCTCGTCCGCCAGCCGCTGCCGGAGCCGTCGCAGCGGCCGGTCGCGATCCTGTCCGGCGGCGGCAGCGGCCACGAGCCCGCGCACGGCGGCTACGTCGGCGAAGGGATGCTGAGCGCCGCCGTGTGCGGCGAAGTGTTCACGTCGCCGTCGACCGACGCCGTGCTCGCCGCGATCCGCGCGAGCGCCGGCCCGAACGGCGCGCTGCTGATCGTGAAGAACTACACCGGCGACCGGCTCAATTTCGGGCTCGCCGCCGAACTGGCGCGCGCGGAAGGCATTCCGGTCGAAACCGTCATCGTCGCCGACGACGTGTCGCTGCGCGGCCGCGTCGAGCGCGGCCAGCGGCGTGGGATCGCCGGCACGGTGCTGATCCACAAGCTCGCGGGCGCCGCCGCCGCGCGCGGACTGCCGCTGGCCCGCGTCGCGAGCATTGCGCGCGACGCGGCGGCCGAACTCGGCACGATGGGCGTCGCGCTCGACGGCTGCACGATCCCGGGCGCAGACAAATCGGGCTTCAGCCTCGCCGATCACGAGATCGAGCTGGGCCTCGGCATCCACGGCGAGAAAGGCGTCGAGCGCCGCGCGCCGCTGCCGGCCGATGCGCTGGCCGACACGCTGCTGTCGAGCATCGTCGCCGATCTCGTGCTCGACCGCGACGAACGCGTCGCGCTGTTCGTCAACGGCCTCGGCGCGACGCCGGACATGGAGCTCGCGATCGTGCTGCGCGCCGCGTTCGACAACCTGAGCCGGCGCGGCATCGTCGTCGCGCGCGCATGGGCCGGCACGTTCCTGTCCGCGCTGAACATGCCGGGCTGCTCGATCTCGGTGCTGCGGCTGAACGACGAACGCGCGGCGCTGCTCGACGCGCCGACGCAAGCGCGCGCCTGGCCGGGCGGCGGCCTCGTGAACACGCGGATTCGCATGGCCGCAGCCGTGTCGCAAGATGCATCGCCGCCGCCGCTCGATGCGGCCGGCCGCGCATGGGCCGCGCGCCTGCAACCGGCGCTGCACGCGGTGGCGCAGACGCTGATCGACCACGAGCAGACGCTGACGGATCTCGACGCGGCAGCCGGCGACGGCGATCTCGGCGCGAGCATGCGGCGTGCCGCGCAGGCGATCCTCGAATTGCCCGACACCGCGTACGGCACGCCGGCCGGTGCGCTCGCGGCGCTCGGCGCCGCATTGCGCCGCGCGATCGCCGGCAGCTCCGGGCCGTTCTATGCGACCGCGCTGCTGCGCGCGTCGCGCCGGCTGGCCGATGGCGCCGATAGCGCCGAGCCGTCACCGCGCGACTGGGCCGCGGCGTTCCGCGCGGCGGTGGATGCGATCAGCGAACTCGGTGGCGCTCAGGCGGGCGACCGGACGATGCTCGATGCGCTGGTGCCGGCCGTCGACGCATTCGGCCGCGCGCTCGACGGCGATCGCGATCCCGCAAGTGCATGGGCGGCGGCCGTCGAAGCGGCGGAACGAGGCGCGGAGGAAACGACGCGCATGACGCCGCGCGCGGGACGGGCCAGCTATCTCGGCGAGCGCGCGATCGGCACGCCGGACGGCGGCGCGGTGGCCGTGTCGTACTGGCTGCGCGCGCTGCTGCCGCACGTGCGGTAACGGGCGCGCGCAGCCGCGCTCAGACGCCTTCGACCAGCACCGCGCGATAGCGCGCGCCCTTGAACCGGTGCTGGACGACCGCCTGGTATTCGGGGCCGCGATACCACGCGTGCGCGGCCTCCTTCGACGGGAACTCGACGATCACGACACCTTCCGGGCCTTCACCCTCGAGGATTTCCTGCGGCCCATAGGCGGCAAGCACCTTCACCGGATGACCGGCAAGGGTCGCGCCGACCTGGCTCGCGTAGATGTCGAGCTCATGCTGGTCCTGCGTGCTTTCCCGCGTAAAGACGATGTAGGTCGCCACGATATGCGCTCCTGATCAAGGGTGAAAAAAGGGACGCCACGCGCGGCACGGTCCGAGGAATTCGGCGTGGCAGCGCGCAGCTTACCGCCGTTCGCCGGCCGGCGCCGCGACGAGCCGGCCACGGCCTGCGCGTGCCGCCCCGCCCCGGCGCGGGAAAACCCCGATTCCCACATCGTCCTATGACATCCGGCATCGCAAATTGGCGGGATTACTTTGATCCTCGTCGGCGCCCGCCCGGGCGCATGCTGATAGCGAGGACCCCTCATGCGATACGTGCCATCGTGGACTTCCGTTTCCGCCGCGTCGTCGATTCCCGACGACGCGACCACCCAACGCGGCGACGAGCCGCACAGCCTGCCGCGGGTCGCGATCGCGGCCGCCGCCCTCGGCAATGCGACCGAATGGTTCGATTACGGCATTTACGCGTACGGCCTCGCGTACATTTCCGCCGCGCTGTTTCCCGGCAACACCGCGAGCGCGACGCTGTTCGCCCTCGGCACGTTCGCGATCTCGTTCCTGATCCGCCCGCTCGGCGGCCTGTTCTGGGGGCCGCTCGGCGACCGGCTCGGCCGCAAGCGCGTGCTCGCGCTGACCGTCCTGACGATGTCGGGCGCCACGTTGCTCGTCGGCGTGCTGCCGAGCTATGCGACGGCCGGCTGGCTCGCACCGGCCGCGCTGATCGTGCTGCGCATGGTGCAAGGATTCTCGACCGGCGGCGAATACGGCGGTGCAGCGACCTTCATCGCCGAATACGCACCCGATTCGCGGCGCGGCCTGTGCGGCAGCTTCCTCGAATTCGCGACGCTCGCCGGCTTCTCGCTCGGCGCGTTCCTGATGCTCGGCTTCGCGCTGCTGCTCGGCGATTCGGCGATGCATGCGTGGGGCTGGCGCCTGCCGTTCCTGGTCGCGGCGCCGCTCGGCCTGATCGGCTTCTACCTGCGCTCGCGCCTCGAGGAAACGCCGGTGTTCCGCGAGCTGGAGGAGCAGGCGCACCGCCGCGAGAAAAACGCCACCGCCGCGCTGCCGATCCGGCTGCTGCTGGTGCGCTATGCGAAGCCGCTGCTGCTGCTCGGCGGGCTGGTCGTCGCGCTGAACGTCGTCAACTACGTGCTGCTTGCGTACATGCCGACTTACATGCACAAGGAACTCGGCGTGAGCGAGAACATGTCGCTGCTGATTCCGCTGATCGGCATGCTCGCGATGATGGTGCTGCTGCCGTTCGCCGGCTGGCTGTCGGACCGCGTCGGTCGCAAAACGATGTGGTGGTTCTCGCTCGTCGGGCTGTTCGTCGCGGCCGTGCCGATGTTCACGCTGATGACGCACGGCCCGCTCGGCGCGTTCATCGGCTTCGCGGTGCTCGGCGTGCTCTACGTGCCGCAGCTCGCCACCATTTCCGCGATGTTCCCGGCGATGTTCCCGACCCACGTCCGCTATGCGGGCATGGCGATCGCGTACAACGTGTCGACGTCGCTGTTCGGCGGCACCGCGCCGATCGTCAACGACTGGCTGATCGGCAAGACCGGCAACGCGCTGGTTCCCGCGTACTACATGATGGCTGCGTGCGCGGTCGGGCTGGTCGCGCTGCTGGCGGTGATCGAGACGCGCGGGTGTTCGCTGCGCGGGGAAGCCGTGCCGGGACAACCGGGTTGACGCATTCGCGAAGGATCGCCTCCGGCTTCCCATAAGCGACAACCTTCATCGCCCGCCTTCCGGAAACGGAGGCGGGCGATGTTCGTTTCGGGAGGGGTCGACGGCCGCCGCGGTTCTGATGCGCTTCGGCCAGAAGCAGTCATTCGCCGTCGACGGAATTGACGGCTGTTGGCTCGCCCGAATCTGGCAGGAATGCGAAGCATTTGGCCACTATTGGTTTTCGCGTCGGCCGTATCTTCAAGCCGCCGGGATCGCGGTTTCGGCTCCGCCAGATGTGCCGGTCCGAGGTTCGCGAGTGCGTGCGCCTGAATCGATGCGGCTTGACCGTTGGGGGCGTCAGCGCCGAATGACTGTCCGACGACCACGGGCGAGAGGCCAATCCAGAGTCTCGGCGCAGACCTTATTCGGTCGAATCGAAATCCTCTTCTCTTGCATTCAGGATGCCGCTCAGCGTGAGCAGACCCGCGTCGAGTTGGTCCATCGTGGGTGCGGCAAGCGCAAGCCTGACGGCGTTCGGCGCATGGCCGGGCGCGGCGGCAAAGGTGGTCGAGGGCGTCAACGCGATGTCTCGTCGGGCTGCCGCTGCGACCAACGCCTGCGAGCGCCAATGGGCCGGCAGCGTCAACCACAGATGAAAGCATTTGCCGTTCGTCTGAATGTCGAAATCCGACAGACGGTCGGCGGCCAGCTTCTGACGGGCCACCGCATCGATGCGTTTCAGTCGGGCGAGTTCGGCAACCGTACCGTCGCTCATCAATCGCTGCGCGGCGGCAAATGCAAATCCCGATGCCGTCCATCCCCCCGAGCGCACCGACGCCATCACGGTTTCACGCAACCGATGCGGCGACACGATGAATCCGAGCGTCAACCCCGGCGCCACCTTCTTCGACAGGCTGTCGATCACGATGCAATTGTCCGGTGAGAGGGCGGCAAGCGGCGGTTGGTCGTCGAGGAAGCCGTACACGTTGTCCTCGATGACAGGAATGCCGAGCTTTTCCACGACGCGCAACAGATCTTCCCGTCGCGCGGCATTCATCGTCATGCCCAACGGATTCTGGATGGCAGGCTGAATGTAGATCGCCGAAAGATTCGCATCCCGGTGCGCCTTGAGTACGGCGTCGGGGCGCACGCCGCCTTCGTCCATCGCGAGCGGGACCAGCGTGATACCGAGGCGAGCCGCGATGCCCTTGATGAACGGGTAGGTCAAGGTTTCGACGCCGCAGCGGCCGCCCGTCGGAACAATGGCGCCAACCGCGGCGGCAATGCTCTGTCGTCCGTTCCCCGTGAAGACCAGCTGCTCGGGAGAAGGCGCCCAACCATTGCCCGCCAGACATGCGGCGGAGACGTTCCTGAGAGCGGGCGTCCCACTGCTGGTTGCCTGACCCAGGGCGCTCGCGAGCTCCGCAACGCTTTCGAGCCCGCTCAGGCTTCTCGCGATGAGTGTCGTCTGGTCGGGAAGTATCGGGTAATTGAACTCCAGATCGATCCGAACATCACGCGGCTCACCCGGCGCCGCTGCGCCGCGCCTTGCGTCGCCCGAAACGAACGTTCCCCGCCCGACCTCGCCGACGACGAGCCCTCGCCGCAACAACTCTGCATAGACCCTGCTGGCCGTCGACACGGCGATCTTTCGCTGGTCCGCGAAATTGCGCTGTGGCGGAAGCCGGTCGCCCGGCCTCAGCGTTCCGTCAGCAATGTCTGCGGCGATCGTGTCGGCCAACTTCAGGTATTCGGACTTTGACATTCAATGCACCGAGTTCAATATATATTGCACCGAGATCAATGTTTTGATTGTACCGAGCTTGACGCCGGTGCATTCTGTCTTCATCGCCCGATTGTATCGGGATTACCCAGCTTCCACGGCCAATATGCATGCGCCTCGTTTCGACGAAATCCACGCAGCGCCGAATTGTCCTCGGAGCATTCATGGAGACGCAATATGCCTTTCACCGCTTCGATGACCGCCCACCCTGTGTCTGCGAGAAGGACGACGGGGCCTTCACGCCTGTTGGGCGTGTGTGACGTCGACCGCGCGAGGTCATCGTGATGATTTCGTCGACCGGAATGGATCTGCAACTGACCCTCATCACGATACTGATCGCCTTCGCGGGTGTGTTCCTGATCTCGTTCATGAAAGGGGCCTTCGGCGGCGGCTTTTCGATCGTCGGCATTCCGTTGCTGTCGTTGGTGATGGATCCGGTGACCGCGGGCGGAATGCTCGCACCGCTGTTCATCGCAATGGATCTGTTCGCACTGCGCTACTGGAAACCTTCGACATGGTCGAAGCCGGACCTGATGCTGCTTTTGCCGGGACTCGTGACGGGCATCGGCGTCGGCTATCTGACGTTCCGGCTCCTCGACCACCGCGCGATCGCGATCGTGATGGCGGCGATCACGCTGATCTTCGTCGGACTGTGGTGGGTCGGAGGCGCAGCATTGACGGTCCGTCCGCGTTCCACGCCGAAGGCGATCACAGCGGGCCTTGCCTCCGGCGTGACCACGATGGTCGCGCATTCGGGCGGCCCGCCTCTTGCCATGTATCTGCTGCCGCTCGGCCTCGGCAAGGAAGTCTATGCGGGGACGACAAGCATGTTCTTTACCGTGGGTAACGCGACCAAGGCAGTGCCATGGCTGCTGCTGGCCAGGCCGACGGGCAATGTCTGGATCGTGATGATGGTCTGCCTGTGTGCCATTCCCGCTGGTGTCGTCGCCGGTTGGCGGCTCCACGCGAAACTGGATCAACGCCAGGTTTATCGAGCCTGCTACGGGCTGCTGGTGATAGCCGCGGTGAAACTGCTTTGGGATGGCGTGACGGGGTATCTCGCGTAAGCGTGGCTCCCGCGTACTACATGATGGCTGCCTGCGCGGTCGGGCTGATCGCGCTGCTGGCGGTGATCGAGACGCGCGGGTGTTCGCTGCGCGGGGAAACGCTTCCCGGTCAGCCGGGTTGACCCGCGCGCCGGCGGTTCCCGGCATCCCATAAACGGCATCCATTGCATCGCCCGCCTTCCGGCAACGGACGGCGGGCGATGTGCATTTCGGGCGGCGAAGGCCGCTGCCGGATTGTTGTCGTCCGGACAACACGATGTGCACCCCTGCGGCGCTGTTGGCGTGTGTAGGCCGTCACTACAATCGCTGACACGCTCGATCGGAATCCGGGCGCACCGAAGCGCGACCTTCACGATCGCGCTCGCGAACCGCCCTGCGCCGCGCAGTGCGGACTACCTCACTCGAAGAACAGGATTACTGAACATGAACGCACCCATCCGCAACGTCCAGCCGGTCATCGTCGCCCTGGGCAACGAAGGTTCAGGCGAGCTCGTTCCGTCCCGCTACGCCGTGCGCATCGGCGATGTCGATGTCGTGCTGATCAGCGACGGCGTACTGCCGCTGCCGACTTCCACCATGTCCACCAATGTGAGCGAAGCGGACCGCAACGCCTGGTTCGACGGCCGTTTCCTGCAACGCGACATGTTCGACTGGGCGCTCAACATCGCGCTCGTGCGCAGCGCCGATCACCTGATCCTGATCGACTCGGGCGTGGGCGACGGTTTCGAATACTTCACGCGCGCCGGGCGCTCGGTGATGCGCGTGGAATCGGCCGGCATCGACCTGGCCGCGATCACCGATATCGTGATCACGCACATGCACATGGATCACGTCGGCGGGCTGAACGTCGACGGCGTCAAGGCGAAGCTGCGCCCCGACGTACGCATTCACGTATCGGCAGCGGAAGTGGCGTTCTGGAAGAATCCGGACTTCAGCAAGACGGTGATGCCGGAAACCGTTCCGCCCGCGCTGCGCAAGGCGGCGGCGAGGTTCGTCGAACTGTATGGCGAAAACATCGTGCAATTCGACCGCACCGTGGAAGTCGCCACGGGCGTGTCGGCGCGCGTGACGGGCGGGCATACGCCGGGGCACTGCGTGGTCGACATCGCATCGAACGGGGAAAAGCTGACGTTCGCGGGCGACGCGATCTTCGAGGTCAACTTCGACAATCCCGACTGGCAAAACGGCTTCGAACACGATCCGGACGCGGCAGTCGACGTTCGTCTCGCGCTGTTCAACGAAGCCGCCGACACCGGTGCGCTGCTGGCCGCGGCGCATGTCGCGTTCCCGTCCATCGGGCATGTTGCACGGAACGGCGACGGCTTCCGTTTCGTTCCGGTCGTGTGGGATTACTGAGTGACGATCGGTAGCCGACGCGCACCGCACACCACGCATTGACGTTTTCCTGAACCGTACCGGCAAGAAAAAACGCCGCCGCACTTGCATGCGGCGGCATCACCTCACGCGTCGAAACGCGCATCAGGACCGCTCGAATATCACGCGACAGCCGAAATATTCCGCTCGGCGACCTCGTCCACCGCCTTCTTCACGATCCCGACGATCTCGTCGGCTTCCTCGCGCGTCATCACGAGCGGCGGTGCAAAGCCGAGAATGTCGCCGTGCGGCATCGCCCGCGCGATCACGCCGCGCTGCAGCGCGGCAGCCGACACCTGCGCACCGATCTTCAGCGAGGGATCGAACGGCACGCGCGCATCCTTGTCGGCCATGAATTCGAGCGCGGCCAGCATCCCCACGCTGCGCACCTCGCCAACGAGCGGATGCGCGTCGAATGCGTCGCGCAGCTTCGCGCCGAAATACTTGCCCACTTCCTCAGCATTGCCGACCAGGTTCTCGCGCTCCAGGATCGCGAGGTTCGCGAGCGCGGCGGCCGCGCACACTGGATGGCCCGAATACGTCCAGCCGTGCCCCATCGGCCCGTGTTCCTGCGAGCCGCGCGCGATCACGTCCCACACCTTCTCGCCGACGATCACGCCCGACAGCGGCGCATACGCGCTCGTCAGCCCCTTCGCGACGGTAATCAGGTCGGGCTCGATCCCGAAGTGCTGCGCGCCCATCTTCGAGCCGAGACGCCCGAACCCGCACACGACCTCATCGGAAATCAGCAGGATGTCGTGCTTGCGCAGCACGGCCTGGATCGCGGGCCAGTAGCCGGCCGGCGGCTCGATGATGCCGCCCGTGCCCATCACCGGCTCCGCGATGAACGCGGCGACCGTGTCGGCGCCCTCGCGCGCGATCAGCTTCTCGAGTTCGTCGACGCAGTACGCGACGAACTGCGCCTCGCTCATGCCCGCAGGCGCCTTGCGATACCAGTGCGGACACACCGTATGCTTCACGCGATCGATCGGCAGGTCGAAATGCTGGTGGAAGCTCGGCAGCCCCGTGAGGCTGCCCGTCACGATGCCCGAGCCGTGATAGCCGCGCTCGCGCGAAATGATCTTCTTCTTGTTCGGGCGGCCGAGCACGTTGTTGTAGTACCAGACGATCTTGACCTGCGTCTCGTTCGCGTCGGAACCCGACATCCCGTAATAGACCTTCTTCATCCCTGCCGGCGACCAGTCGATGATGCGCGACGACAGCTCGATGATCGCGTCCGACGAATGGCCGACATACGTGTGGTAGTACGCGAGCTGCTTCGCCTGCTCGTACATCGCGTCGGCGACTTCGGTGCGGCCGTAGCCGATGTTCACGCAATAGAGCCCGGCAAACGCGTCGATATAATGCTTGCCCTGGTGATCCTCGATGCGGATGCCTTCGCCGCCGCGCACGATCTTGCCCGGCAGCGCGCCGGTCTCGTGGTCGTACGCGTGCGTCGACGGGTGCATGAAGTGGGCGCGGTCCTCGCGCAGCAGTGCGTCGATCGATTTTTGCATGATGTGCTCCTTTGAATGGGTCAGGCCGTCGCCGCGACCGGCAGGCCGAGATTGCCGAGGCAGAAGTATTTGATTTCGGTGAACGGCTCGAAGCCTTCGGCGCCGCCTTCGCGCCCGAGGCCCGACGCCTTCATCCCGCCGAACGGGATCGGCGCACCGGTGAATTTCACGCCGTTGACCGACACCATCGCGAAGTCGAGCCGCCGCACCAGCTGGAAGATCGTGTCGATGCGCGTGGCGCACACGTAGGCGGCGAGGCCGTACTCGGTGTCGTTGGCCGTTCCGACCGCTTCGTCGAGCGTGTCGAACGCGCTGACGGCCGAGATCGGCGCGAAATTTTCCTCGTCGACCACGCGCATGCCGGGCGCGGCATCCGCGATCACGGTCGGCTCGTAGAACCAGCCGCCGAGCGCATGCGGCCGGCCGCCCGCAACGATGCGCGCGCCGCGTGCCCGCGCGTCCTCGACGCGCGCCACGGTCGCGTCGAACGCGGCCTGATGCATCAGCGGCCCGACGTCCACGCCCTGCTCGAACGCCGGCCCCGTCTTCAGCGCGCGCACCGCGTGCGCATACCGTTCGACGAACGCGTCGTACAGCGGGCGCGCGACGAGTATCCGGTTCGCGGCGCAGCAGTCCTGGCCGGAGGTCTGGAACTTCGCGCCGACGGCGATCCGCACGGCCTGATCGAGATCCGCATCCTCGGTCACGATGAACGGCGCATTGCCGCCCAGTTCGAGCGCGATCTTGCGGATGCCGGCCTTCGCGGCGGTTTCGGTGACGAGCCGCCCGACACGCGTCGAGCCGGTGAAGCTCACCGCACGCACGCGCGCATCGCCGACCAGCGTTTCCATCGCCATCTGCGGCTCGCCGAGCACCACGTTGAACACGCCGGCCGGGAAGCCGGCCTCGTCGGCGAGCTGCGCGAGCGCGAGCGCCGAAAACGGCGTTTCGTGCGCGGGCTTCACGACCACCGTGCAACCGACCGCGATCGCGGCCGCCGCCTTGCGCGTGATCATCGCGGCCGGGAAATTCCACGGCGTGATCAGCGCGGCGACGCCGACCGGCTCCATCACGGTGCCGAGATGCGCGCCGTCGATGTGGGTCGGGATCGTGCGCCCGGCGACGCGTTTCGCCTCGTTCGCGAACCATTCGACGAAGCTCGCCGCATAGCGGATCTCGCCGCGCGCTTCGGCCAGCGGCTTGCCCTGTTCCAGCGACAGCAGCGCGGCCAGATCGTCGACGTGACGCAGGATCAGTGCATACCAGCGCAGCAATGCGGCGCTGCGTACGGCATGCGGCGTCCAGCGCCAGGTGTCGTACGCGCGCTGCGCGGCGTCGACGGCCGCGACGATCTGCGCGCGTTCGAGCATCGGCACGTGGCCGATCACGGCCTGGTCGGCGGGGTTCACGACGGCGACCGTCGCGGCACTGTCGCTGTGAATCCAGCGACCGTCGACGTAGCAGGTCGACTTGAACAGAACGGGGTGTCCGGGCAGCATGCTGCGTCTCCTCGTTGGTGGGCACGAACTTCATTGTGTCGCGCCCTCGCATGCGGAAATTTCGGTTTGCACGGCTCGAAATGCCGGTTTTTTCCGTATTGCCGCGCACCGGCGCGAACTTTTACAGCCAGTCCGGCGCACCGCCGGATGCGCACTTCACGACCTTCGTCACGATGTACGTGAAGTAGCGCTCGATGCCGAGGTCTTCCATCAGCAACGCATCGATGAAGCGCTGGTAATGGTCGATGTCGCGCGCGACCACGTGCAGCACGTAATCGACGCCGCCGCCCGTCGCATAGCACTGCGCGACCTCGGATGCTGCGGCCACGCGATCCTCGAAGCGCCGCATGTCGGGCGCGGTGTGCCGCGACAGCGTCACCTCGACGACGATGCGGCTGCCGGAGAACGTGCCGATCCAGTCGACGTCCGCGCGATAGCCACGGATCACACCGCTTTCCTCGAGCTTGCGCACGCGCTCCCATGCCGGCGAAATCGACAGGTTCACGGCTTCCGCGAGCTTCGACTTCGTGATGCGCCCGTCGCGCTCGAGCAGGCGCAGGATCGCGAGGTCGTATCGATCGAGCTTGATCACGTCGTGCGCGTCCTCATACGGCCACCGGAATGTTGCGCTCGACGATGTCGGCGACCACCGCGATCGTGTCGCCCGGCTGCACGATGCCCGGGAAGTGCCGGGCCGCGAGCAGCCCGCGCCGCCGTGCGACGTATTCGATCGGCGTGACACCCGTGCGATCGATGTCGTGCACGCGCGCGAGCACGTCGCCGGCGTCGACCTCGCTGCCCAGATCGCGGCACATCTCGAGCAGCCCGCGATGCTCGCTCGTCGTGAAGCACGAGCCGTCCGGCATGTCGAGCAGCGTCGTCGTGCTGCGAGGGGCATTGCCGTCGATGACGTCCTTCGCGATCACGCCCGCATGCGCGAGAAATCCATACACGCCGCGCTCGGCGATCGCGACGCTCGCCGCCGTCGACGTGCCGCCACCGCCCAGCTCGGTCGACACGAATACCTTGCCGGCTTCCTCGGCCGCGCTGTCGTAGAGGCCGACGCTGTCGAGTTCCAGCATGCGCATCGAATACGGCGCGCCGAACGCGCGCATTGCACGCTCGCAGCGTGCTTCTTGATCGCGGTTCTCCAGCACATGAATCGCCGCGAACGGCACGAAGTCGAGCGTGCGGCCGCCCGCGTGAATGTCGAGCACGTGCGTCGCGAGCGGCAGCAAATGGCGCTGGAAGTAGTCGGCGATCTTCTCGGTCACGGTGCCGTCCGGGCGGCCCGGGAAGCTGCGGTTCAGGTTGCCGGCATCGATCGGCGACGTGCGGCAACCGGCGCGGAACGCCGGGTAGTTCATGAACGGCACGACGATCACGCGGCCGGTCACGTCGGCCGCCTTCAGCGAACCGGCGAGCTTCGACAGCGCGACCGGCCCTTCGTATTCGTCGCCGTGATTGCCGCCGGTCAGCAACACCGTCGGCCCGTCGCCGCGCTTCACGACGGTCACCGGAATCATGATCGCGCCCCACGCGGAATCGTCGCGCGAGTAAGGCAGCTTCAGGAAGCCGTGCTGTTCGCCGTCCGCGTCGAAATCGACGGTCGGCGTAATCGGGGAAGCACGCATCGCCCTACTCCTTCACGAACAGCTTGCGCGGCACGTTGCAGAACGTCTCGACGCCGGTCTCGGTGATCAGGATGCTCTCCGTGATCTCCAGCCCCCAGTCGTCGAGCCACAGCCCCGGCATGAAATGGAACGTCATGCCGGGTTCGAGCACCGTCCGGTCGCCCGGACGCAGGCTCATCGTGCGCTCGCCCCAGTCGGGCGGATAGCTCGCGCCGATCGGATAGCCGCAGCGGCTGTCCTTGTCGATACCGGCGCGGCGCAGCACCGCGAAGAACGCGTTCGCGATGTCCTCGCACACGTTGCCGGGTTTCGCGGCCGCGAGCCCGGCCTCGATGCCCTCGACCACCGCGCGCTCGCCTTCGATGAAATGCGCGGGCGGCTTGCCGAGATAGACGGTGCGCGACAGAGGGCAGTGATAGCGGCAGTAGCAGCCGGCGATCTCGAAGAACGTGCCCGCGCCGCGCGCGAACGTCGAGTCGTCCCAGGTCAGGTGCGGTGCGGCCGCGTCGGCGCCGGTCGGCAACAGCGGCACGATCGCCGGATAGTCGCCGCCGAATCCGTCCGCGCCGCCGATCCCGGTCGCATAGATCTGCGCGACCAGGTCGCTCTTCTTCATGCCCGGCTCGATCGTCTCGACGATATGCGCATGCATCCGCTCGACGATGCGCGCGGCCACGCGCATGTATTCGATCTCGCGCGGCGACTTCACCGCGCGCTGCCAGTTGACGAGCGCGGTCGCGTCGACCCAGCGCGCGACCGGCAGATGCTGCTGCAGCGACGCGTACGCCGCCGCGCTGAAGTAGTAGTTGTCGAGCTCGACGCCGATGCGCAGCGTGCTCCAGCCGCGCGCCGCGATTACCTCGGTCGACAGGTAATCCATTGGGTGGCGTACGCTCGACTGCACGTAATGGTCGGGATAGCCGACGATGTTCTCGTGCGCCATGAACGCGGTGCGCTTCGCGCCGTTCGCGTCCTGGTTGCGGCCGAACCACACGGGTTCGCCGTCCAGCGCGAGCAGCACGCACTGGTGCACGTAGAACGACCAGCCGTCATAGCCGGTCAGCCAGCCCATGTTGGTCGGGTCGGTGACGATCAGCAGGTCGATGCCGGCCCGCTCCATCGCCGCGCGCGTCTTCGCGATGCGCGCGGCATATTCGCTGCGCGCGAACGCGAGACGCGGCGCGGCTGTCTGGGTTTCGATGACTGCGGACATCTGTCTCCTCTCAAGTCGTGAGGTCGTTGTGGAAAATCGTGCCCACTTCCGCCGCGCGGGCGCGCTGCAGCGCGAGCACGGCAATCGCGGTGTCCTGCGCGCCGGTGCCGGTCAGGTCGCAGATCGTGATGTCGTCGCGATGCGTGCGGCCGTCGCGGCGGCCGGCGATCACTTCGCCGAGTTCGGGAAACACGGCGTCGGCTGCAACGGCCCCGGCCGCGATCGCATGCGCGAGTTCGCCGGCCACGCGGGTCTGCTGCAGCCGGTCGCAGAAATACCGTGCGGCGCCGAACACCGACGGCGCGAGTTCGGTCTTGTAATCGGCGTCCGAGCCCATCGCCGTCACGTGCAGCCCGGGATGCAGGTCTTCCGCGTGCACGAGCGGCGCGCGGCTCGGCGTGGTCGTCACCGCGATGTCCGCATCGGCCAGCGCCGCGTGCACCGAGCGCGCGACGATCGCGTCGATTCCATGCGCGGCACGCACGTCGGCCGCGAAGCGCGCGGCACGTTCGGCGTCGCGCGCCCACACCGTCACGTGCGTGATGTCGCGCACCAGCATCAGCGCGGCGAGTTGCAGCCGGGCCTGCTCGCCCGCGCCCACGATCGCCGCGCGGCGCGCATCGGCGCGCGCGAGCCGGCGCGCGGCCACGGCGCCGGCCGCCGCGGTGCGCACGGCCGTCAGGTAGCCGTTGTCGAGCAGCACGGCCTCGGTCAGGCCGGTACGCGCCGATAGCACGAGCATCAGCCCGTTCAGGCTCGGCAGCCCGAGCGACGGGTTGTCGAAGAAACCGGGGCTGACCTTGATCGCGAAGCTGTCGAAACGCGGCAAATATGCGGTCTTCACGTCGACTTCGGCGTGGCGCGCCGGCAGCGCGAGATTCAGGATCGGCGGCATCACGACCGCGTCGGTCGCGAGCGACGCGAACGCGGCCTCGACCTGGTCGATCGCGGCGAGATCGAGCGGCACCAGCGCACGCAATTGCGCCTGACCGAGCAACGTGACGGGATGGGCCATGTCAGTTCTCCGAAACGAGCCGGCGATGCGCGGCCATGTCGATGTTCGCGCCGCTCACGACGACCACGATCGGGCCGCCGCGATCGCGGCGCACGATCCGCTCGTCCAGCAACGCGGCGAGGCCGACCGCGCCGGCGCCTTCGACGACGAGCCGCTCTTCCCGATACGCATGCGCGATGCCGCGCGCGATCGACGGCTCGTCGAGCAGCACGACGTCGTCGGCCAGCGCGCGCGTCATGTCGAACGTGTAGCGGTTGTCCAGACCGATGCCGCCGCCGAGCGAATCGGCCAGCGTCGGCTGCTCGGCGACGTCGACCGGGCGGCCGGCCGCGAGGCTCGCATGCATCGCGGCGCCGCGCGTCATCGATACGCCGATCATCTCGATCGGCGGCCGGATCGTCTTCGCGGCAAACGCGACGCCGCTGAACAGGCCGCCGCCCGACAGCGGTACGACGAGCGTCGCCGTATCGGGCAGCGCCTCTAGGATCTCGACGCCGATCGTCGCCTGGCCCGCGATGATGCGCGGATCGTCGAACGGCGGTACGTACGCATAGCCTTCGTCGCGCACCAGGCGCCGTGCTTCGACCTGCGCGTCGTCCTGGCTCTCGCCGACGATCACCACGCGCGCGCCGAGCGCCGCGACCGCATCGACCTTGTTGGCCGGCACCAGCGACGACATGCAGACGGCCGCGTCGATGCCGAGCGAGCGTGCCGCATGCGCGACCGCGCGGCCGTGGTTGCCGGTCGACGCGGTGACCACGCGCGTCACGCGTTGGGCCGCGAGTTCCGCGAGCGCATTGGTCGCGCCGCGCAGCTTGAAGCTGCCGGTCGGCTGCAGCGTCTCGAGTTTCAGGTAGACGGGGGCGCCGACGCGCACGGACAGCGCGGCGGACGCGACGAGCGGCGTACCGTCGGCGCGCCCGGCGAGGCGACGGCGCGCGCGGTAAACGTCGGACAGCGACAGGAAGGACATGGAACGCGCGCCTCGCGACGAATGTGATGCGATCCAGTCTAATGTTCCAAATCGCGCTTTCGAATGTCCTGATACATTGCGCGCGACATCGCGGCGGCGCCGCCGGTTCAGTGGAAATCGTTCAGGTGCGGATACTGTTCGAACACGCCCGCGATCGTCTCGAGCGCCGCGTTGCACGCGGCATCGGAGGTTTCGGCGCCGATGCACACGCGTACCGCGTTCGGCCGCTCCGTGCCGCCGACGAGAAACGGATCGGGCGACGTCACCGCGATCTTGCGGGTGCGCAGTTCGCGCACGATCCGCTCTGCCTGCCAGTAGTCGGGCACGCGCAGCCAGGCCGACAGCGCGTTCGGGTGCGCACCGAGCACATACGGCCCCAGCGCGGCCTTCACCATCTCCTGACGCACCGCGAGCCGCTGGCGCTGCAGTTCGACGAGCCGCCGCGCGGTGCCGTCGGCGATCCAGCGCGTCGCGATCTCCGCGATCGGCGACGTCGCCATCCAGCTGCTCACGCGCAGCACGCTCTCGACGCGCAACGCGAGCCGCCGCGGCATCGCAAGATAGCCGGTGCGCAATCCGGTCAGCACCGATTTCGTCATGCTCGTGCAGTAGAAGCCGAGCTCCGGGATCAGGCTGGCGATCGGCGTGCCCGTCTTCTCGGGCAGCGGGCCGTACACGTCGTCCTCGATCACGTACACGCCGTAGCGCGTCGCGATGCGCGCGATCGAGCGCCGCCGCGACTCGGGCATCAGCGACACGGTTGGGTTATTGAGGGTCGGCGTGCAGACGAGCGCACTGATCCGTTCGCTGTCGCACATCTCCTCGAAATGTTCGGGACGGATGCCGTGCTCGTCCATCTCGAGCCCCTTCAGCGTAAACCCGAGCACGTTCGCGGAGCCGATCACGCCGTGATCGGTCAGGCTCTCGCACAACACGGTGTCGCCCGGCCCGACGATCGACGCGAGCGCGAGAAAGATGCCATGCGCCGCGCCGTTCGTGACCAGCAATGATTCGCGGTGCACCGGCATGTTCAGCGACGCGAGCCATGCGGCGCCGGCGTCGCGATGCGCGTCGAGCCCGGCGATCGGCCGGAACGAGCGAATCCACGGCTGATCGTCGGTGCCGGCCAGCGCCGTGCACACGCTGCGCCACGCGGCATCGTGCTCGGGCGTGTGCACGATGCGGGCGATCGAGAAGTCGACCAGTTCGCGCTCGGTCGTATCGAGGATGTAGTTCGACATCGATTCGGTCACGCGCGCGGCCACGAAGCTGCCGCGGCCGACCTCGCAGCGGATCAGCCCCTGGCGCTCCAGTTCCTTGTACGCGTTGGTGACGGTCTGCACGCTGACGCCGAGGCTCGATGCGACGTCGCGCTGCGGCGCGAGCCGGGCGCCCGGCGCGAGCGCGCCGTTCTCGATGTCGCTGGCGATCGCCTTCACGAGCCGCTTGTATTTCGACTCGATGCCGTGCACCGCGCCGAGCGCGTCGCGCCAGCCTGCCGATACCTCGGTCCGTCCCATCTCGATGTCTCCGTCGTGGCTTCCGCATGGTCGCTCAGAAAGACACCCTGAAAATATTGTCCTAGTGCAATCGCGCGCGCGAAAGCAGGACGTTGCGGGTCGAATCGGACGATGCAATCGGCGTGCCCGCACGGACGCCGGCGCGGCACTTCGATTGTTCGGAGGAATGTCGCGGGAGCGGCTACCCGCGCAGAATGCGCCGTGCCTTCAGGATCACCGGCATGTCGACCATCCTGCCGTCGAGCGCGACCGCCGCGCCGCCGCTCGCGTCGACGGCATCGAGCACGCGCCGCGCCCACGCCTGCTCCGCGTCGGTCCACGCATACGCGCGATGCACCGCGTCGAGCTGCTTCGGGTGAATGCACAGTTTTCCGCCGAAGCCGAACCGCCGCGCGTGGCGCGCATGCCGTTCGATCGCGGCGGGATCGTCGATGATCGTCGACACGCCGTCGACCGGCGGCGCAATACCGGCCAGCCGCGACGCGAGCACGATCCGCGAGCGGAATGCGTTCAGCTCTTCCCCGTCGCCGTCGATGCCGAGATCGACCTGGAAATCGAGCGTACCGAACGCCACGCGCACGACGCGCGGCGCGGCACACACCTGATCGAGCCCCGCGATGCCGGCCGCCGTCTCGACGATCGGCAGCAGTTCGAGCGCGCCGTGCGCGTGCGCGAGCACGGCATCGAGCTGCGCACGCGTCTCGCATTTCGGCAGCATCACGCCGGCCGTGCCCGGATGCGCGGCGATCGCGGCGAGGTCGTCGGCGAACCACGCGGTATCGACCGCATTCACACGCACCCACACGGGCCGCGCGGCATCGAGCCGCGCGACGACCGCGTCGCGCGCCGCCGGCTTGCCGTCCGGCGGCACTGCGTCCTCGAGATCCACGATCACCGCGTCGGCGCCGGCCGCGCGCGCCTTCTCGAAGCGCTCCGGCCGATTGCCGGGAACGAAGAGCCACGAACGGGCGCAGGCGGAGGCAGTGGCGGGAATCGTGTTGGTCATCGTCGTCGTGAAAGCGGAATCAGATCGTGCCGTTCGCGCGCAGCGCGGCGATCCGCGCGCGGTCGTAGCCGAGTTCGGCGAGGATCGCATCGGTATGCTGGCCGAGCGCCGGCACCGCATCCATGCGCGGCTCGACGCCGGCGGGCAGCCCCGGCGGCAACAGCGCGGGCACCGGGCCCGCGGCCGTGTCGACGCTGCGCCAGCGCTCCCGCGCCTGCAATTGCGGGTGCCGCCATACGTCGTCGAGCGTGTTCATCCG
>NZ_BCPO01000188.1:0-33172 GCF_016586105.1 Burkholderia sp. E168m15 | reverse complement strand
GATACCGGCCGCGTCGAGCCGCTGCATCACGTCGGCGGCCGTCAGCGTCGCAAATGCATCGACGATCAGCGCATCCACCACGTCGCGCGCCGCATGCCGTTTCGAATTCGCATTGAAACGCGGATCGTCGGCCAGCGCCGGCTGCCGCAGCACCTGCTCGCAGAACAGCTTCCATTCGCGCTCGTTCTGCAGCCCGAGCATCACAGTCTTGCCGTCGCCGGCCGGGAACGGCCCGTACGGGCAGATCGTCGCGTGCGACGCGCCCGACGGCGCGGGCGGGCTTTGGCCGTCGATCGCGTAGTAGAGCGGGTAGCCCATCCACTCGACCATGCTCTCCAGCATCGACACGTCGATCCGGCAACCTTCACCGGTGCGGCCGCGCATCAGCAGCGCGCTCAGGATGCTGGTGTACGCGTACATGCCGGCCGCGATGTCCGCGATCGAGCAGCCGGCCTTCGCCGGTTGCCCGGCCGAACCCGTGATCGACAGGAACCCGGCTTCGCTCTGGATCAGCAGGTCGTAGGCCTTGCGGTCGCGATACGGGCCGTCGCCGCCGTAACCCGAGATGTCGCAGACGATCAGGCGCGGATGCGTGTGCTTCAACGCGTCGTAGTCGAGGCCGAGCCGCTCGGCCGCGCCGGGCGCGAGATTCTGCACGAGCACGTCGGCATCCGCGAGCAGCGCGTCGAGCACGGCGGCCGCATCGGGCTGCTTGACGTCGAGCGTCAGGCTCTCCTTCGAGCGGTTCACCCACACGAAGTGCGACGACAGCCCGTGCACGCGTTCGTCGTAGCCGCGCGCGAAATCGCCGCTGCCGGGCCGTTCGATCTTGATCACGCGCGCGCCGAGATCGGCGAGCTGGCGCGTGCAGAACGGCGCCGCGATCGCATGTTCGAGGGTGATCACCTTGATGCCGTCGAGGGGTCGCATCGTCGGCCTCCGTCAGAACGAGCGCGGCAGGTCGAGGATGTGCTCCGCGACGTAGGCCAGGATCAGGTTGGTCGAGATCGGCGCGACCTGGTACAGCCGCGTCTCGCGAAACTTGCGCTCGACGTCGTATTCGCATGCGAAGCCGAAGCCGCCGTGGAATTGCAGGCATGCGTTCGCGGCCTCCCACGACGCGTCGGCCGCGAGCAGCTTCGCCATGTTCGCCTGCGCGCCGCACGGCGCGTGCGCATCGAACCGGCGCGCGGCGTCGAAACGCATCAGGCTCGCGGCTTCGACGTTCACGAACGCGCGCGCGATCGGAAACTGCACGCCCTGGTTCTGCCCGATCGGGCGACCGAACACGACGCGCTCCTTCACGTACTGCGACACCTTGTCGATGAACCAGTAGCCGTCGCCGATGCATTCGGCCGCGATCAGCGTGCGCTCCGCGTTCAGCCCGTCGAGGATGTACTTGAAGCCCTGCCCCTCCTCGCCGATCACGTTCTCGGCCGGAATCTCGAGATTGTCGAAGAACAGCTCGTTGGTCTCGTGATTGACCATGTTCGGAATTGGCCGCACCGTCAGCCCGTGACCGATGGCGTCGTGCAGGTCGACGACGAAGATCGACATCCCTTCGGACTTTTTCTTCACGTCGGCGAGCGGCGTCGTGCGCGCGAGCAGGATCATCAGGTCCGAATGCTGCACGCGCGAGATCCATACCTTCTGCCCGTTGATCACGTAACGATCGCCGCGCCGCTCGGCGGTCGTCTTGATCTTCGTCGTGTCGGTGCCGGTGGTCGGCTCGGTCACGGCCATCGACTGCAGGCGCAGCTCGCCACTCGCGATCTTCGGCAGATACGCGCGCTTCTGTTCGGCCGAACCGTGGCGCAGCAGCGTGCCCATGTTGTACATCTGCCCGTGGCACGCGCCGGAGTTGCCGCCCGCGCGGTTGATCTCCTCCATGATGATCGACGCCTCGGTGAGGCCCAGCCCCGAGCCGCCGTATTCCTGCGGAATCAGCGCGGCGAGCCAGCCGGCCTTGGTCAGCGCGTCGACGAACGCGTCGGGATAGCCGCGCGCGTCGTCGATCTGGCGGAAATACTCGCCGGGAAACTGGCTGCACAGGTCGCGCACCGCTTCGCGGATGTCCTGGTACGGGTCGTGTAGCGTCGTCTGCATGTCCGTCGTCGATGAAGGAAGAAAGGAAAAGGAGCGCGTCATGCGAGGGTCGCGGTGGCCTGCATCGTCAACCAGCCGTCGCGGTCCTTCGCCCACAGCTCGATCGTGCGGCCGTCGTCCGACGGCTTGCCGCACAGCGTGAACGGCTGCCCGTCGAAGGTCGGGCGCACCGCGCGAAACGCGAAGCTCGCGAGCGTCGCGTCCGGCCGTTCGCGGTGCACGAGATCGACGAGCAGCGTCGCGATCAGCGGGCCGTGCACGACGAGCCCCGGATAGCCTTCTTCCTGCGTCACGTAGCTGCGGTCGTAGTGAATGCGATGGCCGTTGAAGGTCAGCGCCGAATAGCGGAACAGCATCACCGCGTCGGCCGTGACCGTGCGCGACCACGCTTCGCCGGCAGGCGGCGCGACCGGCTTCGGTGCGGGCGCACCCGGCTGCGGCGCGTCCCGATAAACGATGTCGTGCTCCTCCTCGACGCACAGCGCGCCGCCGGCTTCGATCCGGTGCTGCACCGTCACGAACACGAGCCGGCCGCTGCGACCGGTCTTGTCCTCGATGTTCGCGATCGTCGATTCGCGCGTCGCGCGCTGCCCGGCGTGCAGCGGTGCATGGAACGTCAAACGGCCGCCGGCCCACATGCGGCGCGGCAGCGGCACCGGCGGCAGGAAGCCGCCGCGCTTCGGGTGGCCGTCGGGGCCGACCTCGGCCAGCGGCGCGACCGGCAGGAAGTAGAGCCAGTGCCACATCGGCGGCACGACGTCGCCGGGCGACGGGCGGTCGAGCGTGGCGGCCAGCGCGTTCAGCGGGAACGCGGTGATGTCGTCGCCAAGCGTTTCGGTCTTGCCGAGCCACGCGTCGAGCGACGCGGGGGCGGCAGGCTGCGGGGATGAGGTCGGCACGTCGGTCTCCGGTGCGCTTGCAATGACCCTGAATATGCACGCCACGCGCGGCTTCGCGAAGTCGGCTTTCCCGAACCGGGGCTTCGAATTTGCTTAACGCGCGCGGGCAGGCGCCGTGCTGCCGGACGGTTCTCGTCTGACTATTCAATATAGTCGGCCCGCCGAACGTGCGCGGTTCGCGGCCGCGGGCCTTGCCGCTTGACCCCGGACGACACGCCACCTAAATTGCTTCAGACGGGCCGGGCCGCATGCGACGTGTCATCCGGGTGACAAAAACGATAGTTTGCTATCGAATGTTTTTGCCCCTATCATCTCGCCCATGACCAATCTGCACGACCTCCGCCTCGCCGTCAGCAGCCTGCTCGTGCTCACCGCGCGCAAGTGGCGCCGCACCAGCGACGGCGTACTGACCGCGTACAACGTGTCCGAGGCCTGCGCGACGCCGCTGCTGATCGCCGGACGCCTCGGCGAAGGCGTGCGGCAAGGCACGCTCGCCGAGCACGTCGGCATCGAAGGGCCGTCGCTCGTGCGCCTGCTCGATCAATTGTGCGCGGCCGGCCTCGCACGCCGCGACGAGGACCCGCACGATCGCCGCGCGAAGACGATCTCGCTGACGGCTGCCGGCCGCGCGATTACCGCGCAGATGGAGGACGACCTGCGCGCGCTGCGCGCCCAGGTGCTCAAGGGTGTGTCGCGCGCCGATCTCGAAGCCACGCTGCGCGTGCTGAACGCGTTCAACGCAGCCGACCCGCATCCGCCGGCGTCGCGCCCGCCCCACTCCGCCGATTCCGCGTCATGACCTATCCGAGCCTCCGCGACTGGCTGTTCTCGGGCAAGACGTTCGCCGCGTCGATGCTGGCGCTGTACCTCGGCCTGTATTTCCAGTTGCCGCGCCCGTACTGGGCGATGGCGAGCGTCTACATCGTGTCGAACCCGTTCGTCGGCGCGACGCGCTCGAAGGCGCTGTACCGCGCGCTCGGTACCGCGCTCGGGGCGGCCGCCGCGATCTTCTTCGTGCCGCCGTTCGTCGAGACGCCGCTCCTGTTCAGCATCATCGTCGCGACCTGGTGCGGCACGCTGCTGTACCTCGCGATCTCCGACCGCACCGCGCGCAGCTACGTCTTCATGCTCGCCGGCTATACGATGCCGCTGGTCGCGCTGCCCACCGTCACCGATCCGTCCACCATCTTCGACGTCGCGATCGCGCGCACCGAGGAAATCGTGCTCGGCATCGTGTGCGCGAGCGTGGTCGGCAGCGCCGTGTTCCCGAACCGGCTCGCGCCGACGCTGATCGAGCGCACCGACGCGTGGTTCAAGGACGCCGCGTTCTACGGCCGCGAAACGCTGTCCGGGCACCTGGCCGGCAAGGCGCTGTCCGCATGCCGGCAGCGGCTCGCCGCGACCATCACCGGCCTCGAGTTCCTGCTGAGCCAGCTGGGCTACGACCATGCGCATCCGCGCGTGCTGGCCCGCGCGCAGGCGCTCGCGGGCCGGATGCAGCTGTTCCTGCCGCTGATGTCGTCGCTCGCCGATCCGCTGATCGCGCTGATGCGCGACCTGCACGTGCGCCCGCCCGCACTCGACGCGCTGCTGGCCGACGCCGCGAAGTGGTTCGACGCGCCGCTGCCGGCGGTGAAGACCGGCACCGACGGTGACATGGCGCACGATCCGGTCGCGGACGACCTGCGCGAGCGCATCGCCGCGCTGCAGCCGCCCGACAGCGCACTGGCGAGCTGGGACGGCGCGCTGCTGTCGAATGCGCTGTGGCGGCTGCGCCAGGTCATCGACATCTGGCAGGACTGCCGTTCGCTGCGCGCATTGATCGCGAACGAGTCGGGCGTGTGGCAGCCGCGCTACCGGCACTGGCGGCTCGGCGGCACCGAACGCTTCTTTGATCGCGGGATGATGCTGTTCTCGACGCTGACCGTCGTGTTCGCGATCGTGTTCGCGTGCTGGCTGTGGATCTCGTCCGGCTGGCACGACGGCGCGGCCGCCGTCACGCTCGTGGCCGTGTCGTGCAGCTTCTTCGCCGCGCTCGACGAGCCTGCGCCGCTGGTGTTCAAGTTCTTCCTGTCGACCACCGCGAGCGTCGTGTTCGCGGGCCTGTACCTGTTCGTCGTGCTGCCGCACGTGCACGATTTCGCGATGCTCGTGCTGATGTTCGCGGGCCCGTTCATCCTGATCGGCACGCTGCTGCCGCGCCCGCAGTTCAACATGGTGACGATGCTCGTCGCGGTGAACACGGCCACCTTCATCAGCATCCAGAGTGCGTACGAGGCCGATTTCTTCGTGTTCCTGAACAGCAACCTCGCGGGCGTTGCCGGGCTGCTGTTCGCGTACGTGTGGACGCGCGCGACGCGGCCGTTCGGCGCCGAACTCGCGGTGCGGCGCCTGCTGCGCTCGGGCTGGGAGGACGTCGCGCGCTCCGCGTCGACGCAGCCGCTCGACGATCAGCGCAACCACGCATCGCGGATGCTCGATCGCGTCACGCAACTGCTGCCGCGCCTCGGCGCGTCCGACGACCACCGCCACCCGTCGATCGAAAGCTTCCGCGACCTGCGCATCGCACTGAACGCGCTCGATCTGCGCCGCTCGCGTCGCAGGCTGTCGGGCGACGTGCCCGACGCGATCGATCGCGTGCTGGCCGGCGTCACCGATCACTACACCCGCTGCGCGGCCGCGAACGCGCGCCAGCCCGTGCCGCCCGCGCTGCTCGCGACGATCGACGACGCGCTGCGGCGCGTGGCCGGCCGCAACCTGCCGGGCGCCGCGCCGGCAGACGGCGCGGCCGCGCCCGCGGTGCCGGCCACGCATCGCCGGCTGCGCGACACGCTGCATGCGCTCGTCGGCCTGCGCCTGTCGCTGTATCCGGCCGCGGCCGCGCAAGCGCCGCAGGCGCCGGACGGAGCGCGCGCATGAGCCGGCTTTCCACCTTGTCATTCCGACCGCGACCATGATCGGCGAAATCGATATCTTCGGCGTGTTCGTGCCGGCCCCGCTCGTGCTGATGCTGATCGCATACCTGATCAACATCGTCGTGCGCGCGGTGCTCGAGCGCGTCGGCTTCTACCGCCTCGTCTGGCACCGTTCGATCTTCGACCTCGGCATCTATGTATTCGTGCTGGCCGCCGTCGTGATCGTGTCCCACCAACTCGTGGCTACCTAACGTGAAAAAAACCTGGCTCTCGGCAGGGCAAGTCCTGCTCACCCTGATCGTCGTCATCGTGGCCGGCCTCGTGCTGTGGCGCATCATCAACTACTACATGTTCTCGCCGTGGACGCGCGACGGGCACGTGCGCGCCGACGTGATCCAGGTCGCGCCGGACGTATCAGGCCTCATCACGTCGGTGCAGGTGGCCGACAACCAGGAGGTCAAGCGCGGCCAGGTGCTGTTCGTGATCGACCAGGCGCGCTACACGCTCGCGGAGCGGCTCGCCGAAGCGACGCTCGCGCAGCGTCGCGCGACGCTGGCGCAGGCGAAGCGCGAATACGCGCGCAACCTCCAGCTCGGCAACCTGGTCGCGAGCGAACAGGTCGAGGAAAGCCGCACGCGCGTCGAGCAGGGCGAAGCCAGCGTCGCCGATGCGCAGGTGTCGCTCGACACCGCGAAGCTGAACCTGCAGCGCACGACGATCGTCAGCCCCGTGGACGGCTACCTGAACGACCGCGCCCCCCGCGTCGGCGAATACGTGCCGGCCGGCCGCGCGGTGCTGTCGGTGGTCGACCGCAACTCGTTCCGCGTCGACGGCTACTTCGAGGAAACCAAGCTGCGCGGCATCCATATCGGGCAGCCGGTCGACATCATCGTGATGGGCGAGCCGCATGCGCTGCGCGGCCACGTGCAGAGCATCGTCGCCGCGATCGAGGATCGCGACCGCACGCAGGGCGCGAACCTGCTGCCGAACGTGAACCCGGCGTTCAGCTGGGTGCGGCTCGCGCAGCGCGTGCCGGTGCGCGTCGTGCTCGACGAGGTGCCCGACGATTTCCGGATGATCGCGGGCCGCACCGCGACCGTGTCGATGCGCGGCGCCGACGCGCGCCGCAACGACGCGAAGCCGGCTGGCGCCAGCACCGCATCGGCGGCCGCGCCGGTTCCCGCTGCGTCCGGTACGGCCGCGAGCGCCGCGGGAGCATCGCAATGAAGCGGCACGGTCTGCGCATCGCGGCGACGCTCGCTCCGCTTGCACTCGCACTCGGTGCGTGCAAGTCGGTCGGCCCCGACTACAAGTTGCCGCAGCACGCGTACGTCAATGCGCCGCTGGCGAACCATGCGCTCGACGACGCGAACGGCGCGCTGGTGTCGCGCGACGCGGTGCCCGGCAACTGGTGGCAGCTGTACGACGACCCGGTACTCGACGGGCTCGTGCGCGATGCGCTGAAGTCGAACACCGACCTGCGCGTCGCCGCGGCCAACCTCGCCCGCTCGCGCGCGGCGCTGGTCGTCGCGAACGAACAGGGCGGCTTCTCGGGCAGCGCGGAAGCGGCCGTGCAGCGCGCGCAGGAATCGGCCGAGCAATACCTGCTCGAAAACAAGCTGCCGGTCGTCAACGAAGGCACGGTCGGCATCAACGTGTCGTACGAGCTCGACCTGTTCGGCAAGCTGCGGCGCGGCGTCGAAGCCGCGCGCGCGGACAGCGAGGCCGTCAAGGCGGCCGGCGACCTGGCGCGCATCACCGTCGTGGCCGACGTCGTGCGCGCGTACGTCGAAGCGTGCTCGGCCGGCGACGAACTGGCGATCGCGAAGCAGTCGCTCGCGCTGCAGCAGCAGCGCGTGAAACTGTCGCAACGGCTGCGCGATGCCGGACGCGGCAACCAGACCGACGTGACCCGCGGCGTCACGCAGGTGCGCACGCTCTCCGCCGACATTCCGCGCTTCGAAGGCCGCCGCAAGGTCGCGCAGTACCAGCTCGCCGCGCTGCTCGCGCGCGCGCCGGCCGACCTGCCGAAAGCCGCCGCCGAGTGCGAACGCCTGCCGAAGCTGCGTCAGCCGATTCCGATCGGCGACGGCGCCGCGCTGCTGCGCCGCCGCCCCGACGTGCGCGAGGCCGAGCGGCAGCTCGCCGCCGCGACCGCGCGGATCGGCGTGGCGACCGCCGCGCTGTACCCATCGGTCAGCATCGGTGCGTCGGCCGGCTCGGTCGGCGTCGCCGCCGACTTGTTCTCGTCCACCACGAATCGCTGGTCGTTCGGTCCGCTGATCAGCTGGTCGTTCCCGGTCAACGGCCAGCGTGCGCGCGTGCGCGAAGCCGAAGCCGCGACGGGCGGCGCACTCGCGCACTTCGACGGCGTCGTGCTGAATGCGCTGCGCGAAACGCAGTCGAGCCTTGCGACCTACGCGGCCGACGTGCAGCGCACCGATGCGCTGCGCACCGCGTACGAGTCGGCCCGCAATTCCGCCGACGAAACCCATCGTCTCTATGCGGCCGGCCGCGAATCGTTCATTTCCGATCTCGACGCGACGCGCACGTTGACGAGTGTGCGGGCGCAGGTCGCGGCGGCCGAAGGTCAGGTCGCGGCCGACCAGGTGCGGCTCTTTCTCGCGCTCGGCGGTGGATGGGACGGCGACGGTGCGGCAGCCGCCGCGGACGCCGGCTCTGCGGCCTCGACACCCGCGGCCGCCCAGTCGACGCCGTAGCACCGTCGCGGTCGGGATATGACGCCTGCGTGACGACACGCCCTGCGGCGACGCGTTTTACCGATTCGCACCATCGCATTCGCAGTGCCTGCGTTGACGGTACACTGGCCGATGCATTTCCATTCATCTGCTACCGCGGCCGGCCCGGCCGCGGCATCCACCCGGAGAGTCATCATGCGAACCAGCGCCCGCAACCAATTCGCCGGCCAGATCGGCGCCGTCAAACCCGGTGCCGTCAACGACGAAATCACGCTGCGCACGCAGGACGGCCTCGAGATCGTCGCGGTGATCACCCACGGCAGCGCGGCATCGCTGGGCCTCGCGGCCGGTACGAAGGCGTTTGCGCTCGTCAAGGCATCGTCGGTCATCGTGATGGTCGACGTCGACAGCAGCAAGGTGTCGGCCCGCAACTGCGTCGCGGGCACCGTCGCGTCGATCGCGAAGGGCGCGGTCAATTCGGAAGTGGTGATCAAGGCCGCGGGCGGCGCGGAAATCGTCGCGATCGTCACCAACGACAGCGTCGAACGTCTCGGTCTCGCAAGCGGCACCGCTGCCTCCGCGATCTTCAAGGCATCGAGCGTGATCGTCGGCGTCGAGTGATCGCGTGACGATCGCGATGGCGATTCGTTGTGCCCCTCGCATGCGTGCGATCCGGTTCTCGTCCGGAGGCTGGCGATGACCGCTTCGGCCGATCACGCGTATGAAGAGGCGTTGCAGTCGCTGCATTTCGCGGCGGCCAACGCCGACGTGCCCGATGCGCAGCTGTTCGGCACCCTCGTTACGGCACGCGCCGGGCGCAACGAACTCTCGCTGCTGGGCTTGCCTCCCGGCCAGTTCGCCGGCCTGCTGACCCGACAGTTTCCGCATCTGCGATCCGTCGACACCATTGCACTCACGTCGGCGGTCGCACCGCTACCGTTGCCGGCCACGCACTCGGCATTCGTCGCGACGCTGCATGCGCGACTGATGGACGAAGCGAATCCCGCCGTCGCCCGCGACGATGCCGACTGCCTCGCCACGATCATCGCGCATGCGTGTCTGCGCCCCGATCATCTGTGGCGCGACCTCGGGCTCGACGGACGCGACGCGGTGTCCGCGATGCTCGCGCGCTTTTTCCCCACGCTCGCCGCGCGCAACGTCGCTCATCTGCGCTGGAAGAAATTCCTCGCGCAGGAAGTGGCCGCATCGCTCGGCGTGCCGCCCGGGCCCGCACCCGGATGTCCGGGCTGCGAGGATTTCGGTTTCTGCTTTCCTCGTACGTGACGGGTGTCGCGGCAACGGGCGGGCCGATATCCGTTTCGTCGCATCGCCGGCCGGAAAAGCCGCGTTGACCGGCATGGCGAGCGCGAACGTGCCGTTACGCGACTTCGACGCCACATTCGGCTTCCGCGAAAAAACCGCGGATCACTTCCATTCGGCGCAACGACGGTTGGATGATCCGGCACGCGTTGCGCTCCTCCAACCTGAGCGGCAACTCACGGCTTGCGGCACACAAATGCCAGCGGTGCTTCGGCAACATGTCGGCAACCGACATTACCGAACCGATGACCGGCTTTTCCCGCTTCCCATAAACGGTCACCTTGCGACGCAAGGCACGCGTCGCTCACGACACCGTCAATGTCGATGCCGGTGATGAATGTCCGGAAAATGCGCGTGGCTGTGCGTGATCGGCAGATGCACGTGCGGATGCGCGTGCGGTTCATCGCCGTCATACGGAAAGTCGTGCATGTGCTGGTGATGGTCGTCGTGCCGATGCCGATGCGTATGCTCGAGTCGCTCGTGCGCATGCGTGTGTTCGTGCCGTTCGCGCACGTGCAGCCAGAGGCCGAGCGCCATCAGCGCGGCCGCGATCCAGAACGTCGCGGGCGGCAGCGCGGGCCAGATCAGCAGCGACAGTGCAACTCCGAATAGCGGGGCGACCGAAAAATATGCGCCGGTGCGCGCGCTGCCGAGATGACGCAGCGCGACCACGAACAACACGAGGCTGATCCCGTAGCCGCCGAGCCCCGTCAGCATCGCTGCGGCCGTGACCGGTAACGCAGGTAGCGTCGCGCCGGCCGCCAGCGCGATGCCGATGTTCACCGGCCCCGCGATCAGCCCTTTCATGCAGGCGATCACCATCGCGTCGTTCGCGGCCACCTTGCGGGTCAGGTTGTTGTCGACCGCCCAGCACAGGCACGCAGCGACGATCAGCAGCGCGCCGACCGGCACGCCGGCCCGGCCTGGCGTCCACGACAACAGCGTGCCGCCAGCGACGATCGCCGCCATGCCGAGGAACACCTGCGTATCCACGTTCTCGCGAAACACGACCCACGCGATCACCGCCGTCAACACGCCTTCGAGATTGAGCAGCAACGCGCTCGTCGCCGCCGGCGTACTCGACAGCCCGAGCATCAGCAAAGCGGGGCCGGCCACGCCGCCCGCCGCGATCGCACCGGCCAGCCACAGCAGATCGGCACGATGCAACGGCGCGGCGTCCGCGGCCGATGCGCGACGGCTGTGCCAACCGCGCAGCAGAATCCCGATACCGAGCCCGACGCCGCTGCCGAAATAGAAGAGGCCGGCAACCATGAACGGCGACATTGCACCGATTAGCGCCTTGGCGAGCGGTGTCGCGGCGCCGAACAGCGCGGCGGCGGCGAGCGCGACGAAAATCGCGGAATGTCTCGGGTTCACGGTCCGGGGCGAATTGAGGTTGATGAAACTGGGCGTGGCTTTGGGTCGAGGCGGGCTTGCCTTACCTTTCGAAAGGCTGGCTGTATCGTGCTCGGCTTGCCTGCGGCCGGACGCTCCCATCGTGATTATCGCGCGCCGTTTTGTCGCGGTGGGCAGGCGGGATCGCGCGCACGTCGATCGACGATTTCCGCTTCATCATTTCGGAAAACGAATTATATGGTCAACGCGTTTTCATGATCAGTTATGCATATTATTGATGCTCGATCAGCACGATCGAAACATCATGTGCATGGAGGCCGGTCGACGAATGTGGGTCGTCCGGTCGCGTTGTCTGTTCGACGAGGGAGGGGATGTACCAGCAGGTTCAGCGCCGGTGGAGACAGTCCCGACCTGCCTCTGACGAGGCAAGTCGATCTGGAGTGCCATGCACCGCACGCGACTTGCATGCGGCTACGCGCGGCTCGACGGACGGCAGCGCGGTGCGGATTACTCGTTGCCGGCCGATTGCTGCTCGACCTGCGGCGCGGCGTCGGTCTGCACCGGCGCTTCCGCTTCGGCCTGCGCCGGTTGCGGCGCGGCAGCGGCCTCGGCCTGCTGCTCGGCCTTCGGCTGCTGCGGTGCGCCCTTGGCCGATTGTGCCGCGCCCTTGCCCGGGCGGCGGGCCTTCAGGCGGCGCGCACGTGCCGCGTCGTCGTGCGTCACGCGCCCGGCTTCGTTGCCCTGCAGGTCGACGCGCACCGCGTCTTCGACGAGGCAGGACCAGTAGCGATTGCCGCGGCACCACGTCGACATCGCTTCGCGCAGTTCGGCTTCGTTGAGGCCGACGGCCTGCGCTTCGCGTGCGAGATCGTCCCAGATGCCGACCTTGAGCGGTACTTTGGGGGCCGGATTCTTCGGGAACGCGCGCGGAAACTTCCGCTGCAGTTTGCCGATCGCGACGATGACCGGATCGACCGGCGCCGCCGGCTTCGCCGAAGCAAGCTTCGCCCGATGCTGCGTCTTCGCGCCGGCACCCGGCTTGGCGCCGCGGGACGGCTGGTCGCCGGACTTCGGCTTCGCGCCGGCGTCCGTCGGCGCTGCCGGCCGCTTTGCGTTGCGCTCCTGCTTGGCCTTCGCCGCGAGCTGCGCCCGCAATTCGGCAAGTTGTTCAAAACCCATAAATTCAATCCACCAGGAATATAAGGTGTGGTTCGTGCGGCCATGCCGCGCGGCACAACAGCTTCGCCGCCATGCGTGCGGCCGGCCTGCCGCCGGTGCGGAACACTACGGGGCCGCATCGCGCACGCCACTCTGTTTTCAGGCACCCGGCCTCGATGCCGGACAAGGCAGGAGTGGAAGTATACCGGTACGCGCGACAGGCGGTTGACTCGCCGGTCTGCATTTGTCCGATCCGCGGTGCCGGAAATGCGTCCGCGCGGTCGTGTTGCGCATTATATGGATACGTTTCCGGATGTCACGCCATTCGCGGCCCCTGCTGGGAAATTGCAGCGGGCCGGGCCGACGCGCAAGGCGCAAAGTGCGATCTTCCGCGCGACGGACGTCGAACGGCGTCGTGTCACAACCGCCACGCGTGGCGTAGCCGCCGACCTCGCACGACCCGCCCGCTCGACACGCGTTTGCGCCGGCCGCGATACGCGACTCGTTGCGTGCGCATCGATCGCGTCGCGGACGAAGATCTCGGAAAGTGCGTAGTATGGCCGAATCGACTTCGTTGGCAGCATGTCCCCGCCTGCTTTTCTCCGCGCGCCCGATCGACCGGGCGCGATTCCGTTGCCTGCGAAACGACCTGGTTACACGAGATGGAGCGCAAGCATGGTTTCCCAAGACGACACCCCGCATGACGGCCTCACGCGCGAGGAGATTCACCATCGGCAGATCGACATGCGCGGCTATCGGCGCAGCGATGGCCTGTTCGAAGTGACGGCCTGCCTCGCGGACCGCAAGACCAGCGATTTCACGCCGCCCGGCGGCGCGCGAACGGTCGCGGCACTGACACCGCTCCACGATCTCGGCGTCACGCTGGTGTTCGACGTCGACATGGTCGTTCGCGGCGTCTCCACGTTCATGCGTTCGCATCCGTATGCGCAGTGTTCGGGCGGCGGCAACTCGCTGCAGGCGCTCGTCGGATTGAACATCGGCGCCGGCTGGAACAGCGAGGTTCGCAAGCGCCTGCCGTCCTGCGATACGTGCACGCACTTGAAGGAACTGCTCGGCCCGATCGCGACGACGGCCTATCAGACGATGGTCGGCATGCGGCGATCGTCGCTCGATTACCGCGACAGCGAAGGAAAGCCGCTCAAGATCGACAGTTGCTACGCCTACGGTGCATCGCGCGATCTCGTGAAACGTCTTTGGCCCGAGTACCACCAGCCTTCGGCACCGACGAAGGGCAGTTGAAGTTCCGACGCTCGGCGGTTCGGCGCTGTTTGCGGAAGTTTGCGAAACCGATAGTGCGCGAACGGCTGCGGGCCGTGCCGGTGTCGATCCGGCAGATCGGAGCCGCCGCACTCGTGATCAGAACACGCCCAGTGCCAGCCCTGCAGCAAGACCCGCGCCGAGTTCGGCGCAGCGCGCGAGCGCGTCGCTGTCGATCGTCTTCGTTGCGAGAATACGCTCCGGCGTCTGCGCATGCGTGCAGACGATCAGGCCGGGCGCCACGTTCTTCAGCCGCCATCCGGTCGCGATCCGGTCGATCTGGCGCAACGCGTTCTGCCCGTCGCTTCCCGCGCAGATCATTGCCGCATACGGGCGGCCGTTCACGCGATCGAGCGCCGCGTAGTAGCAGCGATCGAAGAAATCCTTCATCAGCCCGGACATCGCCGCAAGGTTCTCCGGCGTCGCGAACAGGTATGCGTCGGCGGCCAGCACGTCGTCGGCGCTCGTCGCGTCCGCACGCTGCATCCTGACGTCGACGCCAGGCTGCTCGCGAGCTGCACCGGCAGCCGCTTCGGCCATCTGTTGCGTGCCTCCGGTCATCGTGTGATAGACGATCAACAGCGTTTTCATGGGTCGTTGCTCGCATTCGGCTTCGGGTGCGCCGACGGTATCGTCGAGTCCAGGCCAGATGGCCGGCCGGCACGGATGGGCGTCATTTGGCGTTCGTTTTTCCCCGGATCGACCGGTTTGCCTGCTCGCCGACAACGCGCGCATCGCAATGGTTTCGATCTGCCCGGGGAGCCGGATGCTTCCGGATGTGTCCGGGACCGCGTTCAGTCTTGCCGGCGATGCCGTGCAGCGCCGTCGTCGGGTCGCGCGTAGTACGCAAGGAACATATCGGCAGCCGATTCCGCGACCTTCTGCTGCTCCTGCGCCGTCAGCGGCGGCTGGCCCATCGTGATCTGCGGCCAGAACGCGAATGCCTTCACCGCGCCATGCAACTGATGCGCGGCGAACACCGGATCGGTGACCGACAGGCGACCGGCCGCCGCGGCCGCGCGCACCCAGACCGTGACATCTTCCTCGCGCTCGCCGAGACGCTCGACCATGTCGCGCGCCCGTTCCGGCGAATGGATGGCCGCGCCGATCGCGACACGCGCCAGCGCGAGAAAGGCCTCGTCGTTCATCAACCGCAATTTGCGGTCGAGCAACGCGAGCAGTTGCTCGCGCAGCGGCACGTCGGCGCGATAGGTCGGCGAACTGCCGGTGCGAGTCGCATCCCACAACTTGTTCAGGATCGCGGCGAACAGCGTCTCCTTACCGGGGAAGTGGTTATAGACGGTGCGCTTCGACACGTCCGCGCGCGCAGCGATACGATCCATGCTCGTCGCATCGTAGCCCGCGGCGAGAAATTCCTCGATCGCCGCATCGACGATGGCCGCGCGCTTTCGGTCGGTCAGACGCTGAGGGGGAGTACTGGTATCCATACAGAAATTTTACACCGGGCAGTTTACTTACCCCAAAAATAAACTACACTGTTTAGTGTACTTTATTCTCCGGACGAACCGACATGGCATCGCCTCTCGTTTTGATTCATCGCATTCTGGGTTTCGCGGCCGCCCGACGTGGCCGGACGCTCTCCGGCAGTTCGCCGCAGCACAACGGCGAGCGCTTTGCCAATGTCGCGCCGCGCCCCGCCGAAGGATTGGGCAAGACGCTGGGAATCGCGTGGAACATGCTGGTCAACAAGCCGCGTCATACCGTGCCCGCCGGCGCGTTGCCCGTCGATTCGCTGACCCGCGCGGAACTCGACGCGGCACCCGATCGCAGCCTGTATCGGCTCGGCCATTCGACGCTGTTGCTGAAGCTGCGTGGCGAATTCTGGCTGACCGATCCGGTGTTCGCGGAGCGCGCGTCGCCGTTTCGGCGTATCGGCCCCAAGCGCTTTCATGCGCCGCCGATCGCGCTGGAAGATCTTCCGCCGCTGCGCGGCGTGATCCTGTCGCACGATCATTACGATCACCTCGACCGCGACACGGTGCTCGCGCTGGCCGCCACCACCGACGTGTTCGTGACGACGCTGGGCGTCGGCGACCGGCTCATCGAATGGGGTATCGACGCGAACAAGGTCCGCCAGCTCGACTGGTGGCAAAGCATCGATGTGGCCGGGCTGACGCTGACAGCGACGCCTGCCCAGCACTTCTCCGGGCGCAGCCTGTTCGACGGCAACAGTACGCTGTGGGCGTCGTGGGTGATCGTCGACGACGACCTGCGCGTGTTCTTCAGCGGCGATACGGGTTATTTCGACGGCTTCCGGGAGATCGGCGAGCGCCTCGGGCCGTTCGACGTCACGCTGATCGAAACGGGCGCCTATGATGCGCAATGGCCGTACGTTCACATGCAGCCGGAAGAAACCGTGCAGGCGCACATCGATTTGCGCGGGCGCTGGTTGATGCCGATCCACAACGGTACGTTCGACCTCGCGATGCATCGCTGGCAGGAGCCGTTCGAGCGGGTCACGGCGCTGGCGCTCGTGCGCGGTATCGAGCTGTCGACGCCCAGAATGGGCGAACGCCTCGATCTCGACGCGCCGCATCGCGGCGAGCGCTGGTGGCGCACGGTCGACGAGCACGCGGCAACGCCGGCGGCGAAATCGCGACGCTGGCAGCTTTGCGCATCGCAGGCGACGAAGTAGTCCGCAATCGCCGCACGCGCCTTCCGGGAGGATGACCGTGCAGCGGCGCCGGGTGGTGCATTCGTTGCCGGCTTCCCCGGCACGTCGACGGCCTGCCTGTCGACCCGATTACTAGAGTAGAGAAGTCATGCATCCGGCATCCCTCCGATACATATCCGGCCAACGCAATGATGACGTCGCCATCGCGGCATTCGACCAGGCGAGCGACCGTTCGACCGGTCGCAGCCGCGAGAACGAGCTACGACAGTCGCTCGCGGAGCGCGTCGCGAGATGGACCGAAGGAGTCGATCATCTCGACACGGCCATTCCCAACCTGAGCTTTCATCGAAGGGAAGCGCCGACGCAGCCGATGGAATGCATGGTCGAGCCGAGCTTCGGTCTCGTCGTTCAAGGCGCGAAGCGGGTCATGCAGAGCGGAGACGCCTATATCTATGACACGGACCGCTTTCTGATCACGTCACTCGACCTGCCCGGTTCGACGCAGATCATCGAAGCCAGCCCCGACAAACCGTTTCTCGGGCTCGGCCTCAAGCTCGATTTTCGCGTCATGGCCGAATTGATGATGCAAGTCGCGCCGGATCACGACGATGCGCCGGCCGGCCGCGGGCTCGTCGTGGGCGACATGACCGAGCCTCTGTACGACGCGCTGAACCGGTTGCTCGCGCTGCTGGACGACCCGAACGCGATTGCCGTTCTCGCACCGTATGTCGAGCGGGAAATTTACTATCGGCTGCTGACGAGCGACCAGGGCGCCCGCCTGCGTCAGATTGCGTCCGCCGGCAGTCAGTGCAACCGCGTGTCACGCGCGATCCGGTGGTTGCGCGCTCACTACGACGAGTCGTTGCGTGTCGATGATCTCGCGGCGCAGGTTCAGATGAGCAGTTCGACCTTCCATCACCACTTCCGTCAACTCACCGGCATGAGTCCTCTCCAGTACCAGAAATGGATACGCCTCAACGAGGCACGTCGGCTGATGCTGGCGGAGCGGCTCGACGCCGCGTCGGCAGCATTCAGGGTCGGGTATGCGAGCCCGACCCAGTTCAACCGGGAATATAGCCGGCTGTTCGGTAACTCTCCGCGAAGGGATATCGATAGCCTGCGAGGTGGCGGGGATGTCGCCTTGTCGATCGTCGCGAGTTATTGATGGCGGCACGGTGGGTGGGAATGTGTCGGCTATTACGGGTGAACGGCGCAGGACTGGCGCCTCGCATGCGGGATCGAGCGGACTCAGACTGAAATGCAGCGCCCAACGCCGATATGTTTTCAACTCGGATGAATTGCTCGGCGTCTCCCTTCCTGCTTATCGTCAAACATCGCCGACGTGTATCGTGCGGCCGGGTCCCATACTTTCACCTCTCCTTTGGCTACAGACGAACCGCCCGGAGCTGACGATTTCGGCGGACCGCCCCCTCCCCTCCCAACGGCTACGTCGGACCGGCCGCCTATAAATCCCCAATGTCAGCATCGTCTCGCGATGCTTCGCGACTCCGTTAATAGGAAGGCCGACGCATGCGTTGTCACGTGACAACTGGCGCTAAATATCAGAACTCCCACCAGTCAATGGACGGGGCGACGCGATCCAGTGATGCACTGATCCCCGCACTTCGACACCCGGAACAGTTGCTCCACCGCGAAACGTATTGAAAACTACGAATTACGTATTCGCCACAACGAATCTCGGTGAAGCCGCGCCAATCTTCGTTGCCCACATGCCAAAAAACCATACGCCCCCATTTCCGGGCATCACCAAGCTCATTTGCCGTGAAACAGCATGAAGAATATGGCGCAAACCATTGCCACACAAGGATTTCTGGCAAGCGTCGATTTTCGGAAAATGTTTCACGAACCGACCCGTTCGCGTTGCTACACGTCGCCAACACATGGATTCGACGCCAATAGTGACCCAGATTGCATGAATCTCCCTGCATATCGGGGCCCTCCAGCGCGGAAATCTGATATTCGCTACGAAACCAGCCCCCTGCCCTATTGGCCCATGCGAGCGGCAATGCAGGGTTTCGTACTCTCTATAAATAGGGACACATCATAGTCATCCCTATATCCCGCACGAACATGCGCAGCAATCGCTCAGCGCGTTGCGCCAGCACCCCGAGCGTACACACGAAGATAAGGGAATCAAGCTGCTGACTACACAGTTCGTACCGCGCCACCCCAGACGCGCCTTGCAACGCCTCCCCGGGATACTCCGCTCCCATATAGCCATCCGTTGCCCGAGCTTTCAGGCGCCCGCTCCCGTTGTCACGTGACAACCGGCGACTCACCCACGAGCCGGCGGGACCAGAAATATCCCCACCGGCTTTCTTCCTGAGCAACATGCCAGCTACGCACCGGGCATCGGCAATCACGACTACGTCTTGACGATCGAAAGGTTGCTCCTGGGAGGCGCGCTTGAATGTGTTTGTCACGTGACAACCCGTCTCATCGCCGGATAGACGTACGTCAGGATTATGTGAAGCACCTCTGTAATTGAAATGAAGCGATTCTTCCGCAGCCCACGTCGCAATCGCATCGAGAACTTTCGCTCGATATGGCCAGACCTCGAAGCAATCAATGCCCGGAGACTTGTCACGTGACAACCGGCTTCTTCCTCGAGACCGCGCAACATCGTCGTCTCGGGTTCGTATCGAATTCCGTATGAGACCAAGTGCGACGAGACATCAATTCTCCACGCAACGGTTTCATCGTCGATGTTCAACGCCAGCTGAATTTGCCCGCGTTCGCTGCGCGTTCGTGCAGCCGTGATTGGTTATTTTGTATTTTTTTAGTCAATACGCGTAAATGACGCCTTGGCCGTTCGGCCTATTTGTCACGTAACAACCGCGGAGATCAAAAGATATTCACTCCATCGAACACTTTTCTGGACATTTCGGTAATAACTGCATATATTACGCAAAACTCCTTGGAGGGATTTAATGGCTTTCAAGATCGCCGTCAGTAATCAAAAAGGTGGGACGGGAAAGACGACCATCTCCGTCAACATCGCGGCTGCGTTCGAAGCCGGCGGCAACAAAGTCGCGTTGATCGATGCCGACCCTCAGGGCACTTCCGTCCGTTGGGTCACGAGCGGCGAGAACACGCTGCCGATGACGGTCCTTTCGCTGGCTCCCGCCGGCCGCGGCATCGGGGGCGAGATCAAGAAGCAGGACGCGAACTTTGATGTGATCGTCGTCGACTGCCCCGGCAACCTCGAAGATCCGCGTATCGCATCCGTCCTGGAAGTGGCCGACTTCTGCCTGGTGCCGCTTTCGCCATCGCCGGCCGATCTGTACAGCACGGTCGCGATGATCCGCATGATCGAATCGATGCGCGCCGTTCGAAATCCTCAACTTTCTTCCGCATTAATGCTGAATAGCGTCAATGGAAAAACTAAAATGCGTGAAGAAATTTTAAAAATTCTACGGGCTGAAGAAATAGGGGAGCATCTGCTCGACAGCCAGATCGCGCAACGCGAGGTCTATCGTCAGACGTTCGCGCTCGGCACCACGATCCATCACCACAATCGATACCTGAAGGGCCTGAAGGAAGCCCGCGCGGAAATCGAAAAGCTGGTCACGGAAATGGCCCAATACATCGCGTCGACGCGCGCTACCGGAGCCGCCCATGGCTAAGGACACCTCGAAAGACAAGAAACCGACCGGCAACCTGCATCTCGCAGCCGGCCTGTTGCGCGGACTCGCGCAGGAAAATGCGGCGCTCGAAACGCGGCTGCCCGAGCCGGCGGCCGCACCGGCCGCCGTCGTCGACACGGCGCCTGCCAGTGGCCCGGCCGGAACCGCGCCCGCCGGTACGCCCGAGCTTGGCGCGCCGCAGAAGGTGCTGGTCAAGGACTGCATCCCGAACCCGTTCAACCCGCGCGTGTTCTACTCGGAATCGAGCCTGCACGAGCTCGCGCTGACGTTGAAACGAGAAGGGCAGATCGAGCCGATCAAGGTCACGCGGCTTCCCGAGTTCCCCGGCAAGCTCGTCGTAATCGACGGACAACGCCGGCTGCGCGCGACGAGCATTAACGGCGACGAAACGATTAATGCGACGTTCCGCACCGATCACACGCCCGAGCAGCTCTACACGATCGCGTATCGGGCGAACCACGACCACGAACGCCAGACGATCTTCGATGATGCGATCGCGTGGAAACGTCTCCTGGACGAGAAGGTCTTTTCCGACCAGAACACTCTGGCGGAGAAAATCGGCAAGGACAAGGCCTCGATCAGCAAGACGCTGTCGCTCAACGCGCTGCCGAACACGCTGCTGGAGCGGATGGCCAGTGCGAACGACGTGGTCGGTCTGCAGGCTGCGTACTTCCTGAAACTGATCTTCGAACGCCTCGGCGAGGCGACGGCCGATCGGCTGCTGACGGCCGTGATCGACCGGAAAAAATCCGTCCGCGATCTCGAGAATTTCCTGCGTGCGCAGAGTGACGGCACCAAGAAGGCCGGGCGTACGCGCTATAGCGTTCGTCATGATTTCGCGCTCGAATCGCGCGCGATCGGCCAGTTGAAGACGTATCCGGACGGGCGTCTGGACCTGCAGCTCAAGGGCGTCGACGCATCCCACCAGGAAGCGCTTGCCGACAAGCTCAAGACCGTCATCGACGCGTACGTCGCGGAGCTGGCCACGGCCCCGTCGAAGTAACGCGCTAGCGGCAAAAGGCCTCGCCTTCGCGCTGCGCCGTCAAGCCCGACCGCGACATGGTCCGGCGCATGGTGCGCACAACGGCGAGGCCTCGTTCAGTTGCCTGCGAGACTGCTTTTGAGCAGGAATTCCAGCAGGTCGTCCGAGGTCGGCTCGCCCCACGTATCGAGCGCCAGCCACCGGAAGAAACTGGTTTGCGCCAGCTTGCTCGCCTTCTTCTTCGGCGACAGCGTCAGGTCCTTCGAACCCGCCACCGTCTCGTTGTAACGCTCGATCAGCTTGGTCTGGTCGTCGATCTCCAGTTCGCGGAAATACGCGCCGGCTTCCTCGACCTTCGCCGCCAGATACTTGTCGCGAATCTGTTCCTGCTTACTCTGCGCGGATTCCTTCGCCGGTGCAGCCGCCTCGGTTCCCTGCCCATCGGCCAACGTGTAGCCGTGCGTCAGCGCCTTGCGGAAGTACGCGGCGACGTTGTCGACCGGCGTCGCATTCTTCTTCGTAGTCCGATTGAGCGTATAGGCGATCGCCGCCTTGATGCGCTGCACGCCGTATTGCGTGATCAACCGGCGCGCTTCCGAGCGCGGAATGCCGAACTTCGCGACCTCCTCGACCAGCGCTTCGTTCTTGACGTCGCCGTCTTCGACCGTATCGGTGCTCTGCTTGCGCGTCACCTTGAACTGCACGGCTTCCACGCTGCGGCCGGATTTGTGTTCGATCAGCTCGAGCGTGTGGTCCGATACTTCGTTCACCTCCTGGATGCACGGCACCAGGACCTTGCTCTTGAACAGCTTGTATTCCTTGTACGACTGCGACGCCTTGTCCTGGCCGAGAATGAGGTCACGGAATTTCGGCAACGGAATCTTCGCGGTGATGCCGATCCCCTCGTAACGCACCGTGTTTTCCCACAGCGCGAGCGAATGCGACCGCCGGAACTCGCGGGCGATCCGCATATCGATCAGCGCGTAGATTTCGGGATTGAGCAGTTCGCTGCGAATCTGGTCGGAGAAGCTGTACTTCAGCACCGATTGCTCGAGCTCCGCGCCGGCGAGCAGGCCCGACGCTTTCCAGACCGTCGAACGGTCCGCGGCCAGGTAGTCCCAGTTGACGACGGTACTGATCAACGAGTTGACCGTGTCCTTCACGTACTTCGTGTTGTTGCTGTTCAGCCCGCTCTCGTGCGACAGCGACGCGATCGAAATCGAGAAGCTCGTTCGGCCCGGTTCGAACGCCTCCTGCCGAAGCGCGTTCTTGATCAGCGAGCTGAACATCTTGCGCTGCTGCAGACCGATCTTGCCGGACTTCGGCGCGATATGAATCGCCTGGACCGCCTTGCGCAGCAAGTCGGGCGGCTCGGGGGTCTGAAACAGCGAAACCTGTTTGTCTGAGCCTTTGCTTGCGGGCTTGCGCGGCATCGTGGTGTCCGGGTAAGGTTGCCTTATTGAGAGCGGACTTTATACCTTTTCGCGCCACGGAGCAACGTCCTTGCTCTAGCATCACTTTCACTATCTTGTCTAAGTATCAGATATGGAAGGAAAAACCTTGTTTCAACGATTTGCGCCGAGCCCCATATCCGTCTACCTGTTGATCAAAATTCCTCCCAAAAGCCGCTACCTTTCCCGCCCGCGTCGCGAAACCCGGCACAAGATTTGCCACCACGAAGGTACCCATCCATGGGGGAAAACGAATGGAATCGAGATCGCAAGAGGGATACGTGGTGCCCTGCAATACGGCCGCGATTTCTCCCATAACTTGCTACCTTTGTCGGTTCCCATACGAGGGTACCTGTCAGCGTCGTCAACCGCATTGCTTTCCGGCCCGAAGGGAGAAATCGCTCCCATAAAAGGCAACCTTCCGATTTCCCCATAAAAGGTAACCTGTCCGGAGCCCCGCTCCTGTCTATGGGAAAGCTTTATAGGACTGTTGAGCGAAGGACAGCGAATCGATCGAAACCAGCTCCCATACATGGGTACCTTTGAAATGCCCCATAACCGGCTACCCGAAGAAAATCTCTGTGCATCGATTCGACTATCGACGCAAAAAAGCGCCCCATAAAAGGCTACCTCCATGCGTTCCCATAGACGACTACCTCACGCGATTGACGGTCGATTTCCCATAACCGGATACGTTCGCCCCATATCCACAACCCTGATTTCCCACAACCCGGTACCCCAAACCCCAAATCCACAGACCTGAAGCCCCAAACCCTTCCACCTGTGCTCCCATAAATGGGTACCGAACACCGCTCAAACCCATGCCAGGCAAGGCTGTGAGCCGTCTAAAAGTAGTTAAAGAAGTAAACGTGGTTTACCAAAGATGTAAACACACGTGTGCTTGCACAGAAAGACGAACCCCATAAACCGCTACCAATGGGAGTCGTCTATGGGAAGCCAACCGCCCAGATTTCCCCTCCACGCTCCCTTTGGCCCTGTTTGACCCGCCGTTCCTGAAAGGCTTCAGGCGTGGCAAGGCATTCCGAGGAGGTGAGTACCCACTCACAAGCACCGAAACGTAGAAACTTATGGGAGGAAATCCCTGGATTCGACGTAGAGGTTCCCGTTTATGGGACCCGAAAACGGGCCGCGTGACCCTCCTGCCGCCTGTGATCGACCAGCCGAACGGATCGTTCGCTTTCCTTCACAGCAGTTCGAAATCATCCGGGACTGCCCGCGAATGGTTTTTTGTACTCGCACGGCCTCGTCTACGGACAAATTATTGTCGATCGCCTGTGACGCTGCTCGCCAAATTTAGCCTGTGGACTGTGCCCGGAGGAATCCGCGCCGGGCTGTTTTTCATCCCCACGCCCCGTCTGTTTTTCTACCTTTAAACCACGGCCGGGAAGTTTTGCTGTGGCCGCTGCAGGCAACGAGGGACTCATACCACGGCCCGAAAAGCAGACCGGATGCCGAAAAGCCATCGCACAGTGTGCCCCTTGGGACGACTTGGCACACTTCATCGATATCGTTGCCACCCAACGTGAAGATGCCGTCGGTGCCGAAGCTCACCGCAACCGATTTCCACGATGCTCCCGAACCTGCTCACCTTTCCCCCGAAGCGGAATCCCGGAAAAGCTCACCGATCGGATAAGGTACAGGTATAAGCAAGCTGTGCAGATCGCCGCTCCGTCCACATAAGGCACTCTCGATGGGAGCAAACAAGAAACGATCGGCATCGATATGTGACGCCCGACGCGTCGGCAAGCACGGCCGCATCGACGGACAAGCCTTCGCTCCATATGTATCTCCACCGGACGCGCGCTGATCGCTCATGTCGGGTTGTAGCGCATGCGTGCAACCAATCGAGCCGACGTCTTCACCGCTCGCACTAGCCGGCCTTTTTCGTCAGACCTGTCCATCGACAGAGAGCCTTGTCTCCACAGGTAACCTTTTGCATCACGAGGTGGCAACGGTTGCCGGACGAATCGCCGCACGCCGAAACGACGCAACGTAATCGTCTTGATCGTCGACGAAGCGAATCGTGGTCGTTTATGGGAGGAACCGTCGCTCGAGCCGCATCGAACGATGTCGTGACGTGTGGATCGACTGCCGCTGCGGTGATCGCGCAAGCACGACGATACCCACGTCGCGTATCGGCGTATCGGTATCACCACCCGTGAAACAGCCATCGGGGCCTCGCGCCGTATCGCGTACCGCGATTTCCGTCATCGAGCGCAGGACCTACGTTGTCTCCCATACGTATATCCCCAATTCCGTCAGCACGTTGACGCCACAATTCTTGCGACACGGTTATGATGCACAGGTCCTGATCGCGACATGACGACCGATCAGGGCAGGGGCGGTATCTCGATGGTTTTTCAAACCGTGATGGTCATCAAAAAAGAGAGTTCAGCGATGCGAATCCAGATCAGAAAACTCACGTTGGCTGCTACCGCAGCCGCTTTCCTGTTCGGCTCGGCCGTTCCGGTTTTTGCGCAGGAAACCGCCAGCGCACCGGCTGCACCGGCAGCACAGGACGCCAAGGCCGCGAAGAGCGAAGCACGCAAGGCGGCCAGGGCCAAACGCAAGGCCGAACACAAGGCCGCGCGTGCGAAGAACAACGCCGAGCTGAAGAAACTCGAAGACGCCGGTTACAAGCCGGCGGCCAATGATCCGAACTATCCGCAGAATCTGCAGAACGCGGAGAAGAAGGCCGGCGCAGCCAGCCAGTAAGCGTTGTCCGGCGGCAAGCCATGGCTCCGTCCGCGGCTTGCCTTCGTGCGTCGCAATCATGCGATGCACGAAGGCAAACACGTTCCGCAGGTTTATCCAATTTGATTCGGAATCCTGCTCATATTGAAAATGTACAACACGCAGGCAGGGGTGGTGAGCGCCACCCACCCTACACAGTCGCCCTTCCCGTTGCCTTCAGCCAGTCCTTGAACGCGCGTACGGCGTCATCGTCCGCCCGTGCGGACGCCACATACGTGAAGTAGCGCCATGGCGGCAGCGCCGGTTCGCTGAACGGCTGCACGAGCCGGCCTTCGGCGATGTCGTCGGCGACGAGCGCGATCGGCCCCATCGCGACGCCGAGCCCGTCGAGCGCGCCTTGCAGCGTCAGGTAGAAATGCTCGAGGGTGAGCGAGTGCCGCGGCACGAGGTTCGGATGCCCGGCCGCCGCGAGCCACTCCGGCCACATGCCCGGATAGGTTGCCGCGTGCAGCAGCGTGAAGCCGGCGAGATCGGCGGGTGTATCCAGCGACCGGCCCTCCAGCAACTTCGGCGCACACACCGGCAGCCGGACTTCGGACAGGAATTCCTCCGCGACGTACCCGTCGATGGCCTGCGGGCCGCCGCGAACGATCAGGTCGACCTTGTCGCGCAACTTGTCGATCGGCTCGTTCGACGTCGACAGCCGCACCTCGATGGCCGGATGCGCGACCTGGAACGACGACAGCTTCGGGACGAGCCAGCGCAGCGAGAACGTCGCGGGTGCACTGACGCGCAGCACGCGCTGCTGTGCGTGGCCGAAATGCTGTGCGGTGGCGAGCGCGATCCGGTCGAACGAAGCGCCGACCTCGGCGAGGTACGCGCGGCCGGCCGCGGTCAGTTCGACGCGCCGGTTGTGGCGTTCGAACAGCGGCCGGCCAAGCCATGCTTCCAGTTGCTGCACATGCCGGCTGATCGCGCCGTGCGTCACGCACAGCTCGTCCGCGGCCAGCGTGAAGCTGCCGAGCCGCGCGGCGGCTTCGAACGCGCGCAGCGAATTCAATGGAGGGAGTCGTCGGGCCATTGCATCGTTTCGCGTGAAATTTACTCACACGATGGTTCAGGTTTAATCGTTTGATCGGGTGATCCGGCTCCGCCAATATGGCACACAAACGGCCGACCTGGCCGAACCAGTGTCTGAATTTCTCACATGGAGTACGGAGCATGCCGAACGTGGTGGTAGTGGGCGCCCAATGGGGCGACGAAGGCAAGGGGCGCGTCGTGGACTGGCTGGCGGCGCAGGCCGATCTCGTCGCACGCTACAACGGCGGTCACAACGCGGGCCACACGCTGGTCGTCGGCGGCAACACGTACAAGCTCGCGCTGCTGCCGAGCGGCATCGTGCGCGGCAAGCGTGGCGTGATCGGCAACGGCGTGGCGCTCGACCCCGAAGCGCTGCTCGCGGAAATCGGGCGGATGGCCGAGCTCGGGCTGCCGGTGACGCCGGACAACCTGTCGATCGCCGAGAACGCGACGCTGGTGCTGCCGATTCACCGTGCGATCGATGAGGCGCAGGAGCGTTTGCGCCGCGAACCGATCGGCACCACGCTGCGCGGGATCGGGCCGGCCTACGAGGACAAGGTCGGGCGTCGCGGGCTGCGCGTCGGCGATCTCGCGGAACCGGACGGGCTCGCCGCCAAACTCGACGTGCTCGTCGACCATCACAACGCGTGGTTCCGCGGCCTGGGGCTCGACGAGTACGATCGCGACGCGATGCTGGCGACGCTGGTCGCGCTCGCACCGAAAATCCTGCCGTTCGTGCGTCCGGTCTGGGCCGACCTCAACGACGCGACCGATCGCGGCGAGCGCATCCTGTTCGAGGGTTCGCAGGCCGTGATGCTGGACATCGACTGGGGCACGTACCCGTTCGTGACGTCGTCGGGCACCGTGGCATCGGCCGCGGCCGCCGGCACCGGGCTCGGTGCGGCGAAGCTCGGCCACGTGCTGGGTGTCACGAAGGCGTATGCGACGCGGGTCGGCGGCGGCCCGTTCCTCACCGAGCTGACCGACGCTACCGGCGAAACGCTGCGTGCGCGCGGACAGGAGTTCGGCGTGAATACCGGCCGGCCGCGACGCTGCGGATGGCTCGACGCCGCGCAACTGCGCCAGGCCGTCAGGATCTCGGGCATCGATTCGCTGGCGCTCACCAAGCTCGACGTGCTCGACGGCTTCGAGTCGATCGCGCTGTGCGTCGGTTACGAATTCGACGGCGCGCGCGTCGATCATCTGCCCGCGAGCCTCGATGCGCAGTCGCGCGCGAAGCCACTCTACGAACGGTTCGAAGGCTGGCAAGGCTCGGTGAAGGGCGTGCGCGAGCGGGCGGCGCTGCCGCGCGCCGCGCAGGATTTCATCGCGCGCATCGAAGCCGTGGCGGGCGCGCCGGTTTCGATGATCACGACCGGCGCGGAGCGCGACGACACGATCGTGTTGCGCGATCCGTTCGATGCGGCCGCCGCCGCGTAACGCGCGAGCCGCGAAGAGCGTCGATCGACGCGCGGTATCGTGGTCGGCCGGTCGTTTTTGCCGACCGTTCCCGTTGGTTCGTCGACCCATCCGGTACGGATGGGCGACCGGCCCGGATACCGTGCGGCGAACGGCTCGGCGGCACGATTCGGCATCCGGATCGTGCCGCATACGGCGAACTGGACACGTCTGCAACGCTGCTGTACTGTTCCGCACAATTCGCGCCAGACCGGCTCGTGCCGGCGCCGCCGGCCCCCTGGCCGCACGGCGGCGCGACGTGACAATCCCGGGGACAGGTCGATGGACACGTTACAGATGATGCGCATTTTCGTCCGGGTCGCGGAGGAGGGCAGCTTCACGAGCGCGGCCCAGCGCCTGGACATCACGACGGCCTACGCGTCGCGCTCGGTCGCGCAACTCGAAACGCATCTGCGCACGCGCCTGCTCAACCGCAGCACGCGCCGCATCGCGCTGACCGACGCCGGGCAACGCTATCTCGACCGCTGCCAGCGCATCCTCGGCTATATCGACGAAGCGGAAGCCGAGGCGGCCGACGCGCAGGCGAAGCCGTCCGGACGGCTGCACGTTCACGCGACGACGAGTTTCGGCCAGTCCTACGTGATGCCCGCGGTCGTGCGTTACCGCGAACGCTATCCGTCGGTCGCGGTCGAGCTGACGCTGTCGCAGCACGTGCCCGACATCATCGACGAAGGCTACGACGTGTCGCTGCAGCTGAGCACGACGGAGCTGCCCGATTCCGGGCTGGTGTCGCAGCGGCTCGGTGACGTGGGCAGCGTGCTGTGCGCGTCGCCTGCCTATCTGAAGGCGCGCGGCACGCCGCGCACGGTGAGCGATCTCGCCGGGCATGCGTGCCTGCGGCTCGTCACGCCGCTGTTTCCGCGCGACCGCTGGCACCTCGACGGCCCGAACGGCCGCGAAACGGTCGAACTGCCGCTGCCGGATTTCCAGGTGAATATCGCCGATGCGCTCGGCACCGCGCTGCGCGCGGGGCTCGGGATCGGCTCCCTGCCGATGTCGGCGGCGCTGCCCGCGCTCGCGAGCGGCGCGCTGGTGCGTGTGTTGCCCGATTACCGGCTGCAGAAGCTGACGGTCTACACGTTGTATGCGTCGCGTCAGTATCTCGATGCGAAGATCCGCACGTTCGTCGATTTCCTGCGGGAATGCGTGCCCGAGATGCTGGCTGCCGACGAGGCTGCGTTGAACGCTTGTTGCGCGTCCCGTCAATCCTGATTCACGCACGATCGGTACGTGAGTGCCGCGCACGGTCTTTCGGCTTGATGGAAATGGTTCGCATTCCTTTGTTAAAAGCGAGTGGCGCAGGAATGTGTGCGGACCGTTCCGGCCAACGATGCCCGTGCCATCGGCATGCCTTTATGAAAACGCTCGCTTTCGATATCGAACATCGTTGGTTCGGCCAGCGGTAGCCGCCTTTTAGAATCGGTTCGACCTGCTTCATCGCATGCGCGCTTCGTGCGCGCCCACTTCATCGAACCCGAAACGACATGGCAGATCGACACTCCAGCATCCGCCGCCGGCTCATTCATGCCGGCCTGGCGATCGCGACAGGCGCCGCCGCCCACCCGGGCCTTGCGCTGGCCAGCGCGGCCGGCGCGCGGACGTTGCGCATCGGTTATCAGAAAGGGCCGCTCAGCCTGCTGAAGGCGCGCGGCACGCTGCAGGGCAAGCTCGCGACACTCGGCGTGAACGTCACGTGGACCGAATTCCCGTCGGGCCCGCCGCAACTCGAGGCGCTGAACGCGGGATCGATCGATTTCGGCGATGTCGGCGAAGCGCCGCCGATCTTCGCGCTCGCGGCCGGTGCGCCGCTCGTCTACTACGCGCAGACGCCGGCCGGTCCGGCGACCGAAGCGGTGGTCGTCGCGAAGGATTCGCCGGTCAAGACCTTTGCCGACCTGCGCGGCAAGCGCATCGCGCTGGTGAAGGGATCGAATACGCACTTCCTGCTGGTGAGGCTGCTGCAGGCCGCGAAGCTCGGCTATACAGACGTCACGCCGGTCTGGCTGTCGCCGTCCGATGCGCGAGCGGCGTTCGAGAACCGCTCGGTCGATGCGTGGATCATCTGGGATCCGTTTCTCGCGGTGGTCCAGCAGGCATTCGGCGCGCGCATCGTCGCGGACGGCACAGGGCTCGTCGAGAACCGCAGCTACTATTTCGCGTCGCGCACGTACGCGCAGCACAATGCCGACGTGCTCGACGCGGTCGTGTCGGAACTGGCGACGGTCCAGCGCTGGCTCGATGCGAACCGCGCGCAGGGCGCGGCCGAATTCTCGAAGCTGTGGGGCATTCCGGAGCCGGCCGTGGCGCTCGCGTTTCGCCGCGCGCGCTTCGGCGTCGAGCCCGTCACCCGTGACACGCTCGCGTACCAGCAGCGCATCGCGGACGTGTTCTATCAGGCCGGCATCCTGCCGAAACGCGTCGACGTCAGCCTCGCTGCGCCGCCCTCGCTCGCGTGAACGTGTAGCCGGCCCGACGGTCGGGGGCGCGGCGAGCAACTTCCTCGCTTGCGAAATCCGGTCATGGCGCGACCCGCGACAGCGGCACCGCTTCGCCGCGCAACCTCGCGACGTCGCGGCCCGGTGCGTCGCCGAACAGCCGGGCATATTCGCGGCTGAACTGCGACGCACTCACGTAGCCGACGCTTCGGCATGCCTGCCGCGCATCCATCGCCGACAGGCACATCAGGCGGCGCGCCTCCTGCAGCCGCAGCACCTTCTGGCATTGCAACGGACTCATCGACGTAACCGCACGGAAGTGATGGTGGAAGGTCGACGGACTCATCTCCACCTGTCGCGCGAGCGCGTCGACCGCCATCGGATCGAGGTAGTGGTCGCGAATCCATGCGACGGCGCGCGAGATGCGCTGGGTCGTCGAACCGGCGTCGCCGATCTGCGCGACGCGCGCGCCCGACGGGCCGCGCAGCAGCCGGATGAGGATTTCGTCGACGATCAGCGGTGCGAGCAGGTCGAGGTCGTCCGGTTGTGCGATCAGTTGCATCAGCCGCGCGACGGCGTCGACGATTTCGGGCGTTGCGTCGAGCGTGTCGAGCGCGCCGTAGTCGACCGCCTTCGGCAGTCCGTGCGGAAAGACGACCGGCGTGAGCGCCGCGATGCGGCGCGGATCGAGTTCGAGTTGCGCGTAAAGGAACGGCTCGGCCGGGTTCGCGCGCGTCACGCGTCCGGTCACGGGCAGGTCGGCGATGGCGACCAGCATCCGCGATTCGTCGATCCCGTAGGTAGCGTCGCCGACCCGTATCGATTTCGCGCCTTGCCCGACGAGGCTCAGGCACGCATGATGCACGCCATGGTTCCATTGCGGCGACGGCGCGGAGGCGCGCGCGACGCGCATGCCGCGCAATGGAAGGTCGAACATGCCGTCGTGCGGCGCGTACGCGGCGATCAGCGCCGCGAGCCGGGCCGTGGCTAACCGGGCGGGCGACCGGGCATCGTGATCCGGCGGGGTGCGCGGTTGAGGCGGCGTTCGGGCGTCGATTTCCATGTTGGGTAAGCGGTTGGCGGAGTGAGCGATGCAATGCGTGCGGCTGCGATCCCCTGTCGAGGCGCATGGCACGGCGCTCACATCGTACGGCGAGTCGAGCGCGCGGGATTGCCTAAACCTGTCCGAAATTAGCCCGATCATCCGGACCTGCATGGTCGGCGGCCGCGTCGCCCGTCGGTGCAGGGTGTGCAGCGCACAAATTCGGAAATTAAGGCAAAACAATCGCAGGATCGGGCAAGCCATTTTCCGGCGGTTTCCCTACCATTGCACCTGCTGAAGGAAATGCGATTCAGCGCGCCCGGATGATGCGGGCGACACCGTCCGCGTGATGCGCGGACGCCGCCGGCCTTGCCGCGTGCGTCGCCGCCGCGAATCGCCGGAAAAGACTCAGGACTGCTACTGAACGATCGTGCATCGGGCTTGCCGAGGCCGGTTTGCGCCCGTTGCAAGCCGGCGCGTGCCCGTCGCGAGCGTGCCGACCGACCCGGCTGAGCCGGTGGCGGGGCAGCTGCATTGGCCGGGCCGATGCGGGCCGGCTGCGGCGCGGCGTCGGGTGCAGGTAGACGGGCAGTCGTCCGCGCAGGGGAATCCGGACAAATGGACCAACTTCAATCGATTCGGGCATTCGTGACGGTGGCAAGGGAAGGCGGGTTTCGCCGGGCGGCGACGCGGTTGCGCGTGTCGACCGCGATGGCGAGCCGGCTGGTCGACGCGCTCGAGACGCGCCTCGGCGCGCGCCTGCTTCAACGCAGTACGAGCCATCAGTCGCTGACGGAAATCGGCGAGCTGTATCTCGCGCGCGTCGAGCGGATTCTCGGTGCGATCGACGAGATCGACGGTCGTTTCGTCGCGATGGGCAGCAAGCCGGAAGGCGTGCTGCGCGTGGCCGCGCCGGTTGCGTTCGGGCTCAGCCAGTTGAGCGCGCTGCTCGATCGTTTCGTGCACCGGTTTCCGGACGTGCGGCCGACCGTGACGCTGACCGATGCCCACGTCGACCTGACTGCCGAGGACATCGACGTCGCGTTCCTGACGGACGGCATGCCGGTGTCCGGCGCACACGCGTTGCATACGCTGGCCGCGTACGAATCCGTGCGGGTCGCGGCGCCCGATTATGTCGCCGCGCACGGCGGCGCTGCGGCATCGGGCGACTGGCCGGACATCGCGGCCGTGCGGCTGGAGCTGCCGGCGGCCGATGACGACCCCATGGCCGGGGTGCGATCCGGTGCGGCAACGAGCAATGCAGGCGTCGGCCATCTCGAGATGGCGCGGCGGCTGGCCGTGGCCGGCATGGGTGCCGCGGTGTTGCCCGCATATCTCGTCGAGGCCGATCTGGCAGCCGGCACGCTGGTGCGCGTGGCCCCGCTGCACCCGCTCGCGCCCGTCACGTTGAAGCTCGCGCATGCGCGTGCCGCGCGTTTGCCGGCCGCCGCGCGCGCGTTCATCGAATTCGCCGGCGCCGCATTCCGGCCCGCGCGCTAGCGGTCTGGCCGAACCCCCGGCACCGCGCGCCCGCGAAGGCCGCGGGCTCGCCGTTCTTTTTTCGGAAGCAGTTCGGCAAACGAACGCTCCGCAGGGTGCAACGCACACCCGCAACACGCGTCCGCATCCGCGGCGGACAGGACATTGCAGGTCTGCCGCGCGTCAGGGCCATGAGGAGATCTGGTGATTCCCATTGAAGGTCGTCTAATTGTGAGAGGTCGCTCCATGCGCGTCGAACGGGTTCCATACCGCTTAATCACTGCCGCAACGGCTGCCGTTTTCCTGGCCGCATGCGGGAAAAAGGAAGCGGCGCCGCCGCCGCAAACGCCGGAAGTCGGCGTCGTCACCGTCCAGCCGCAAGCCGTGCCGGCGGTGACCGAACTGCCGGGCCGCACCAGCGCGTTCCTGGTCGCGCAAGTGCGCGCGCGGGTCGACGGCATCGTGCTGCGCCGGG
>NZ_BCPO01000187.1:0-26889 GCF_016586105.1 Burkholderia sp. E168m15 | reverse complement strand
CAAGGTGTCGCTGATCCTCGAGGACGGCAAGACCTACTCGGAAGCCGGCAAGCTGCAGTTCTCGGATGTGACGGTCGACCAGACCACCGGCTCGGTGACGATCCGCGCGGTGTTCCCGAACCCGAATCGCGTGCTGCTGCCGGGCATGTTCGTGCGTGCACGGATCGAGGAAGGCGTGAACGAGAACGCGTTCCTGGTGCCGCAGATCGGCGTCACGCACGATCAGAAGGGGCAGGCGATCGCACTCGTCGTGACCGCGGCCAACAAGGTCGAGATGCGTCCGTTGACGACGACCGGCACGTACGGCCAGAACTGGATCGTCGAAGGCGGTCTGCAGGCGGGCGATCACGTGATCGTGCAAGGCGTCGACAAGGTGCGCCCGGGCGCGACCGTGAAGACCGTCGCCGCGCAGCTCGCCCCGGCGCCGGACGCCGCATCCGCCACATCGGCAGGCGCCGCGCCGGCGAGTACCGCGACGAGTGCCGCAGCGAGTTCGGCCGCCGCGTCGAGCGCGCAATAACAGGGAGTCCTTTTCATGGCCAAGTTCTTTATCGATCGCCCGATCTTCGCGTGGGTGATCGCGATCGTGCTGATGCTGGCCGGCGTTGCATCGATCTTCAAGATGCCGATTGCGCAGTATCCGACGATCGCACCGCCGACGATCCAGATCCAGGCGAACTATCCGGGCGCTTCCGCGAAGACGGTGGAAGACACGGTGACGCAGGTGATCGAGCAGCAGATGAGCGGGCTCGACAACTTCCTGTACATGTCGTCGACGAGCGACGATTCGGGCAACGCAACGATCACGCTGACCTTCTCGCCGGGCACGAATCCGGACGTCGCGCAGGTCCAGGTGCAGAACAAGCTGTCGCTCGCGACGCCGAACCTGCCGCAGGTCGTGCAGCAGCTCGGCATGCAGGTGACGAAGTCGAGCAGCAACTGGCTGATGTGGTTCGCGTTCAACTCCGAGGACGGCCGGATGTCGAAGGAGGACCTGACGAACTACGTGGCCTCGCACGTGCTCGATCCGCTGAGCCGCGTGAACGGCGTCGGCCAGACGCTGCTGCTCGGTTCGCAGTTCTCGATGCGGATCTGGCTCGACCCGATCAAGCTGACCAACTACAGCCTCACGCCGACCGACGTGACGGCCGCGATCACGCAGCAGAACGTGCAGATCGCGGGCGGCCAGATCGGCGGCACGCCGGCGAAGCCGGGCACCGTGCTGCAGGCGACGATCACCGAATCGACGCTGCTGCGCACGCCCGAGCAATTCGGCAACATCCTGCTGAAGGTCAACCAGGACGGCTCGCAGGTTCGCCTGAAGGACGTCGGCCGCGCGGCGCTGGGTTCGGAGAACTACACGTTCGACACGAAGTACATGGGACAGCCGACAGCCGGCCTCGGTATCCAGCTCGCGACCGGTGCGAACGCGCTGGCGACCGCGAACGCGCTGCGGGCCAAGATCGACGAGCTGTCGAAGTACTTCCCGCACGGTCTCGTCGTGCACTACCCGTACGACACGACGCCGTTCGTGCGCCTGTCGATCGAGGAAGTGGTCAAGACGCTGATCGAGGGCATCGTGCTCGTGTTCCTCGTGATGTACCTGTTCCTGCAGAACCTGCGCGCGACGATCATCCCGACGATCGCGGTGCCGGTCGTGCTGCTCGGTACGTTCGCGATCATGGGCCTCGCCGGGTTCTCGATCAACACGCTGTCGATGTTCGGCCTCGTGCTCGCGATCGGCCTGCTGGTCGACGATGCGATCGTGGTGGTGGAGAACGTCGAACGCGTGATGGCGGAGGAAGGGCTGTCGCCGAAGGAGGCGACCCGCAAGGCGATGAGCCAGATCACCGGCGCGCTCGTCGGCGTGGCGCTCGTGCTGTCGGCGGTGTTCGTGCCGGTGGCGTTCTCCGGCGGCTCGGTCGGTGCGATCTATCGTCAGTTCTCGCTGACGATCGTGTCGGCGATGGTGCTGTCCGTGCTCGTCGCGTTGGTTCTGACGCCGGCCCTGTGCGCGACGATCCTGAAGCCGATCGAGAAGGGGCATCACGAAGAGAAGAAGGGCTTCTTCGGCTGGTTCAACCGGACGTTCGATCGCAGCCGCGATCGCTACACGAGCGGCGTGAACCACGTGATCAAGCGCTCGGGCCGCTGGCTCGTGATCTATCTCGCCGTGTTCCTCGCGGTCGGCGTGATGTTCGCGCGGCTGCCGAAGTCGTTCCTGCCCGACGAAGACCAGGGCTACATGTTCATGATCGTGCAGACGCCGTCCGGCTCCACGCAGGAAACGACCGGCAAGACGCTCGACAACATCAACACGTACCTGACCACCGCCGAGAAGGACGTGGTCGACTCGGTGTTCACGGTCAACGGCTTCAGCTTCGCGGGCCGCGGCCAGAATGCGGGCCTCGTGTTCGTGAAGCTGAAACCGTACGAGCAGCGCCAGCGTTCGGACCAGAAGGTGCAGGCGCTGATCGGCCGGACCTTCGCGCACTATTCGACGTACAAGGACGGGATGGTGATTCCGTTCAACCCGCCGTCGATTCCCGAACTCGGCACGGCTGCCGGTTTCGACTTCGAGCTGACGGACAACGCCGGCCTCGGTCACGAAGCGCTGATGGCCGCGCGCGGCCAGTTGCTCGGGCTGGCCGCGAAGGACCCGGCGCTGGCGCTGGTGCGCCCGAACGGCCTGAACGACACGCCGCAGTACAAGGTCGACATCGATCGCGAGAAGGCGAACGCGCTCGGCGTGACGGCCGCGGCGATCGACCAGACGTTCTCGATCGCATGGGCGTCGCAGTACGTGAACAACTTCCTCGATACCGACGGCCGGATCAAGAAGGTGTACGTACAGTCGGACGCGCCGTTCCGGATGACGCCGGAGGACATGAACATCTGGTACGTGCGCAACAGCGCGGGCGGGATGGTGCCGTTCAGCGCGTTCTCGACCGGCCACTGGATCTACGGGTCGCCGAAGCTCGAGCGTTACAACGGCGTGTCGTCGATCGAGATCCAGGGGCAGGCCGCGGAAGGCAAGTCGACCGGCCAGGCGATGGCCGCGATGGAAGCGCTCGCGAGCAAGCTGCCGGAAGGCATCGGCTATTCGTGGACGGGCCTGTCGTTCCAGGAAATCCAGTCCGGCTCGCAGGCGCCGATCCTGTATGCGATCTCGATCCTCGTCGTGTTCCTGTGTCTCGCGGCGCTGTATGAAAGCTGGTCGATTCCGTTCTCGGTGATCATGGTCGTGCCGCTCGGCGTGGTCGGCGCGCTGCTCGCGACGATGCTGCGCGGTCTCGAGAACGACGTGTTCTTCCAGGTCGGCCTGCTGACGACCGTGGGCTTGTCTGCAAAGAACGCGATCCTGATCGTCGAGTTCGCGCGCGAGCTGCAGGCGGGCGGGAACATGGGGCCGGTGCGGGCGGCGATCGAGGCGGCGCGCCTGCGGCTGCGTCCGATCCTGATGACGTCGCTCGCATTCATGCTGGGCGTGCTGCCGCTCGCGATCAGTAACGGCGCGGGGTCGGCCAGCCAGCATGCGATCGGCACCGGCGTGATCGGCGGGATGATCACGGCGACGTTCCTCGCCATTTTCATGATCCCGATGTTCTTCGTGCGGGTTCGCGCGATCTTCAGCGGCGAGACGGAAAACGTCGACGACGCATGGCGTCTCGTGCAGGGCGACCTGCAGCGCGGTCACGACGACGCACACGATTCGAAGGGGCAGTAACGATGCAAAAACATGCTTTGACTGCAACCGCGGTCGCACTGGCTGCCGCGCTGTTTGCCACGGGATGCACGATGGCGCCGCACTACAAGCGGCCCGACGCACCCGTCGCGCAGGCGTACCCGGCCGGCGGCGTCTACGCGACGCAGCCGGGTGCGGCCGGCGCGCACAGTGCGAACGGCCAGGCGGCGACTGCCATCGGCTGGCGCGAGTTCTTCGTCGATCCGCGCCTGCAGCGGCTGATCGAGATCGCGCTGAAGAACAACCGCGACCTGCGCGTGTCGGTGCTCAATATCGAGGCGGCGCGTGCGCAGTACCAGATCACGCGTGCGGGGCTGTTCCCGACGCTCGACGGTACGGGCACGGGCGACATCCAGCGCTATCCGCAAGGTGTCTCGCCGACCAACCAGGCGTACATTTCGCGCGTCTACAACGTCGGATTGTCCGCGTCGTGGGAGCTCGACCTGTTCGGCCGCGTGCAGAGCCTGAAGGACCAGGCGCTCGCGCAATACCTGTCGACCGCGTATGCGCGGCAGGCGTCGGAAATCTCGCTGGTGTCGCAGGTGGCCGATCAATACCTGACGCTGCTGTCGACCGATGACCTGCTGAAGGTCACGGAGGACACGCTGAAGACCGCGCAGGCGTCTTACGACCTGACCAAGCTGCAGTTCGACAACGGTACGGGCTCCGAGCTCGAGCTGCGTCAGGCGCAGACGGTGGTCGAGACGGCGCTCGCGAACCAGCAGGCGCAGGCCCGTGCCCGCGCGCAGGCGCTGAACGCGCTGGTGCTGCTGATCGGCGAGCCGCTGCCGGACGACCTGCCGGCGAGCATGCCGCTCGACGCGCAGAACCTGCTGACGGACGTGCCGGCCGGGTTGCCGTCGGATCTGCTCACGCGTCGTCCTGACGTGATGCAGGCCGAGCAGACGCTGCTGGCGGCGAACGCGAACATCGGCGCGGCGCGCGCGGCGTTCTTCCCGCGCATCTCGTTGACAGCCGCGTTCGGTACCGCGAGCCCGACGCTGGGCGGCCTGTTCAAGGCCGGCACGGCGGCGTGGTCGTTCGCGCCGAGCATCGCGCTGCCGATCTTCGAGGGCGGGCAGAACATCGCGAACCTCGATCTCGCGCACGTGCAGAAGCGCATCGAAATCGCGAACTACGAGAAGGCGATCCAGTCGGCATTCCGCGAAGTATCGGACGGCCTCGCCGCACGCGGCACGTACGACCAGCAGATCGCGGCGCTGGAGCGTAACGAGCACGCGCAGCAACGTCGCTTCGACCTGTCGGACCTGCGTTACAAGAACGGCGTCGACAGCTACCTGTCGGTGCTGACCGCGCAGACGGATCTGTACTCGGCACAGCAGTCGCTGATCAGCGCACGCCTGGCACGCTGGACGAACCTGGTCGACCTGTACCGCGCACTCGGCGGCGGCTGGATCCAGCATGCAGGCGAAGCGCCGCGCGCGCCGGATGCGCCGGTCGACTACGACAAGGCGGCGGCTCCTGCGCCCGCGTCGGCAACGGCGACGAACGGGTAAGCCGTGCCTGTCGGCACGTCCGAAGGGATGTGAAAACGAAAACGCCACGGACGGTAAATCCGTGGCGTTTTCTTTTGTACCGTCGCCCGCGCGGCGAGCGGCGTTACGTCAGGCCTGCTTCGTCCAGAGCGTCCGGCCGAAGAACGTGAGCGTGCGGTCCCACGCCGTTTCCGACCACACCGGATCGAACTGCGTGCCGGCGATGCGGCCGGGGCCGACGGCCGTTTCGTTCGCGAACGCATGGTGCGCGAGATAGCGATGGAATTCGAAACCGACCTTCGCATCGGTCAGCTTCTTTTCCAGTGCGTCGACCTGGTCGATCTTGAAGAACGCATCCTGCGTCGCCCAGTGTCCCATCAGCGGCACCTTGAGCTTGGCCGGATCGATGTAGTCGAGCGGCGGCAGGCCGTACCACGTGACGCCGGCGTCCGCCTCGGCGTACTGCAGCGACAGCAGCGTGAGGGCGCCGCCCATGCAGTAGCCCGTCACCGCGACCCGCGGCGCCAGCGTCTTCAGGTACGCGACTGCGCCGGGAATGTCCTGCGACGCGGCGTCGCCGAAATCGAGGCCTGTCATCAGGTGGTGTGCTTCCTCTTCCTCGACCGTCGACTTGCCCCGATACAGGTCGGGCACGAGCGCGAAGTAGCCGCAGCGCGCGAGGCGATCCGCGACGCCGCGGATCTGGTCGTTCAGCCCCCACCATTCCTGGATGACGACGACCGCGGGCGCGCCTTCGGTCCGTGCCGGCGTGGCGAGATAGCCCTGTAGCTCCTGGCCGTCGGGGCGGCGAAACGTGATCGTGGAACCGGATGTTTGAGACATGAAACCGCTCCTTTTCGAAAAATACGCCGAGTGCGACATCGGGCCGGCCAGCGGGCGTCGTGATACCGCTCGCGTTCGTTCTGGCCGGCACCGACCACGCGGCCATTCTATGCGCAAACACCGGACGCTTGCGTGAACGGTGCCGCGCGGCGCGCGAGCGGTGAAGAGAGCGGCCGACCGGAAAGCAAACACCCCGCCCCGATGAACGGGAGCGGGGTGTCGCGGGTACGTCGTGCGGATCGGAATGCGCCGGGAATACGCCGGCGCGTATCAGGCTTACTGGCCGAAATAGATGGAGTCGCGGCCTTCCTGTTTGACCGCGATCGCGCGGCCGGCACGCGTGCCGGCGGCCGCTTGCGCGCCGTAGCCGGCTTCCTCGGCATTCGTCACGCGGGCCTGCGCCGTCTGCAGCGCACGCGGGTAGTACTGGTCGGAGACTTCGGGCTTGTAGCCGGCCTGTTCGAGCTGGACGAGTTCCGCACGCACCTGCGCGCGCGTCAACTGGCCGGACGGGTTCGACTGGGCGAATGCGCCGTACGACGCACAGAGCGCAGTTGCGGCGACGACAGCGGTGATGAACGATTTCATGGTGACCTCCGGTTCTGTTGATTTCGCGCTTCGCATGTTGCGTTCAGCGGGTGATTGCATCGTAACGATCGCGTTACCGGCCGGAAATACGCGTTGCGGCGAATCATTATTGCAACGGAGTAAACGATTCGCGCGGCATGCAATTTCATCCGAAGATTGCGGCGAGCCGGAGCAGGAGCATGGCTTTCAGCGGGCGACAGGGGCGATCGGCGCAGCAGCAACGGGATGAGCAGTTGAGTCGGATTCCGAAATTTTTTGCGAGGCCGCTGGCGTCGCTCGTTCCACATCACGCAGCCAGCGTCACCTGCCGTTTCCGGTATTCGGCGGGTGTGATGCCGACATGCCGGGTGAACGCCCGCCTGAGCGTATCGACGTTCGCGAAACCGCATTTCGCGGCGACCTGCTTCGGCGTGTCGCGGCCGTCCTCGAGTAGCTGGCGGGCAACCGAGATGCGCGTCGCCTCCACCCATGCGGCCGGCGTCATGCCGACTTCCGCGCGGAACAGCCGCGCGAAATGGCGCGGGCTCATGCCCGCATGCTTCGCCATGTCGGCCACCGAATGCTCGAGTTCCGGATGCGCCGCAATCCAGCGCTGGACTTCCTGCAGCACCGAACGCCCGGCGGGGCGCGCCTCGCCCTTGCGGCTGAACTGGAGCTGCCCGCCCGGGCGCTTGAAGAACATCACCAGTTGCGCGGCGACGCGTCGTGCGATCTCGCGGCCCAGATCCTCCTCGACCAGCGCGAGCGCGAGATCGAGCCCGGCCGTGACGCCGGCGCCGGTTCGTAGCTTGCCGTCGCGCACGTACAGCGCGTCGGCGTCGACGGCGACGGACGGATACGCTTGCGCGAATGCATCGGCTGCGGCCCAGTGCGTGGTCAGATGACGCCCTTTCAGCAGGCCGGTGGCCGCGAGGATGAACGCGCCGGTGCAGATCGAGCCGTAGCGCCTGCTTTGCACGGCCGCCGACCGCAGCCATGCGAGGACGTCGGTGCGCAGCAAGATCTGGCCGGCGTGCGGCGCGCCGGCGACCAGCAGCGTGTCGATGCGCTCGGGGATGTCGGGCGCGATCCAGTCGGGCAGCAGCCGTGCGCCGGACGAACTGCGGACCGGCCCGGGCCCGCTCGCGATGATCCGCGGCGTATAGAACGGCTTCCCGCATTCGACGTTCGCTTGCGCGAACACGTCGAGCGGCGCGGAGACGTCGAGCAGTTGCACACCCGGAACGGCGAAAATACCCACGACCTTCGGCATGATCGATTGCGTGTCGTATCGAACCTGATGCGCAGCAGTATAGGGGCGCTGGCTTGGCCGCACAGGCACCGTGTCCGTTCGTCGCGCGAAATGGCAGGATTCGTCGTAACACGTCCATTGGAGACATCTGTCGGACTCCGGAGAATCGAAGCTGTCTTCCATGGAGGTCGATCATGACTGTGAACGTTGCCGGCATCACCCTTCCCGATACGCGTCTGACGCGCGAGATCACCGAGCTCGTGCGCGATACCGAGTCCGAGCTGCTGTTCCACCACTCGAGCCGCGTGTTCTATTTCGCGGCGCTGGCGGGCCGGCGCCGCGGGCTCGAGTACGACCCGGAGCTGCTCTATTGCGGCTGCATGTTTCATGACATGGGGCTCACGCACCGGCACAGCAGCGCATGCGAGCGCTTCGAAGTGGACGGCGCGAACGCCGCGCGCGATTTTCTGAAGGGCAAGGGGATTTCGCAACAGGACATCGATGTCGTGTGGACCTCGATCGCGCTGCACACCACGCCCGGCATCCCGCAACACATGCATCCGGTCGTCGCGTTGGTCACCGCGGGCGTCGAGATGGACGTGCTGGGCCTCGCTTACCCGGAATACAGCGACGTCGAGCGGGAAGCGGTCGTGCGCGCGCATCCGCGCACGCCGCATTTCAAGGAGGACATCATCCAGGCGTTCTACGACGGCATCAAGCACAAGCCCGGCACGACGTTCGGCAACGTGAAGGCCGACGTGCTCGCGGACAAGGATCCGCATTTCCATGCGGGCAATTTCTGCAGCGTGATCCGGTCGTCCGCGTGGGCCGGCTGAGCGCGGGCGGGCGGCCGCGCATCAGCCTACGTCGATCGGTTGCCCGAGGTGCAGCAGGTTCGGCGCCGACGTCTCGCTTGGGCCGTGGCGGAGCCGCTGAGTGCGGTGATCGTCTTGCCGCAGACTTCTGAGCCCGCGAATTTCGCCGCGCCGGCCGCACCATCGGCGCGATGGTTGAGCCAGTTGCCGCGCGCGCCGGCGTTGATGCTTCGGTTGTGTTCCAGCGCGAGCCGATATCGGGCGGGGATTTCGTCATGCTCAAGCCGATCGCCGTGCCCACCATCACCGCGCCCGCGAAGTTCAGCGCGCTGCTGGCCAGCGCGCCGACGCCGGTTGTGTCGAACAGTAAGTAGGCCGTCCGGTGCGAGGCGCGATTTCGAGTGTACGGAAGCGGTTGGAGCGGGCACGGGAGCGATTCGTCACGCGCGACGAGGGTGAGTCGACTGGTTCGGCTTGCTGGAGCGGTCGAGGGTAATCCGTAGAACCCTGCGTTTTACTGGAGACGGTGTGAGGAATCGGACAGGGAAAAGGGGCGATTCCGCCAGTTCGCGTATTACCGTTGGAAATTTGTTACGTGACAACTTCATATCATCGCAGACGAAGACTTTATATACTGAATTATTACACCCCCTCACCGAAGCGAATCTCCGATTCGCGTACCCCTGAATACCGGTCTGCCAACCCTGATCGGCAAGCCCACGCTCAACGATCCGCATGCGCTTGAGGCAAAACGCCTATAATGATTGGGCAAATTGCCGGAGAGAGGTCATGAGCACCATCGCTTTTCATCCTTCGGGCGTCGCCCATCCGCGTCAGGCCGAATTCACGATTCTCGAGCAGCTGCTGGCCATCCGCGTCCGGTCGGGCGCCGATCTGGCCGAGCTGGCGAGCGCGCGCGTCGACGTGTCGGTGATCGACCGGCTGTCGGAGCGCGGGCTGAAATCGGACGAGCTGGCCTTCATCATTCCGCGCCGCACGCTGAGCCATCGCCGCCAGGCGCACGAACGCCTGTCGCCGGAAGAGTCGGACAAGGCGATTCGCCTCGCGCGCATCGTCGCGCAGGCGACGGCCACCTTCGGCGACCAGGACAAGGCGATGGCGTGGCTGCGCAACGGGCTCCAGCGCTTCGGCGGCCGCACGTCGCTCGACATGGCGAGCACCGAGCATGGCGCGCGGCTCGTCGAAGAGGCCCTCACGCAGATCGACGAGGGGTACTTCGCTTGACGACGCTGTGGCGGATCAGCAATTACGCCGATCTGAAAGGCATCGGCGGGTTGCGGGCCGGCGGGCGCTGGCATTTCGCCGGGCAGCCCGTCGTGTATCTCGCCGAGCATCCGGCGCTCGCGTTGCTCGAGACGCTCGTGCATTTCGAAATCGCCACCGTCGCGCAATTGCCGAGCGGATATCAGTTGCTGCGTATCGAGGTGCCCGAGTCGGTGGACGTCGCCGAAATCGCGGAAGGCAATGCACCGGACGACTGGCGCACGAACGTCGACTGGACCCGCAGCGCCGGCACCGAGTGGCTGCACACGCAGCCGAGCGCGCTGCTGCGCGTGCCGAGCGTCGTCGTGCCGCACGCGCACAACTTCCTGTTGAATCCGCTGCATCCGGCCGCGCCCGAGATCCACATCGCGGAAGTGATGCAATCGCCGTACGACACGCGGATTTTGCGGCTGGTCCAGTCAAAGCCGGGCGAGTAACGAACCGGAACGAGCACGATGCGCGCAGGGCGGCGCGCGACGCGCGATCAATGCTCGTGGGCAGCGCGATCCGCGGCCGCGTCGGGCGGCAGTGTTTGCCGGATGCGCGTGACCGTTCGCATGCTGGCCAGGCCGAGCATCGCCGTGACGTCGGCATGCGCGTGGCCGGCGAGCAACTGGCGGCGCGCATACGTATTGCGCAGTACGCGCGGGCTCATGTCCGCTGCGCGAAAGCCGATCGCGTTCAGCGCGTCACGTACCACGAGCAGCAGGAACATGTCGTTCATTGCGCCTCCGCGCGGCGCGGGAAACAGCAGCGCCGACGGCGGCACGTCGGTCGAGCGCGCGCGCCATGCGGTGAGCGGCGCTATCGCGAACGTGGCGAGCTCGATCCGGCGTGCCGGCCGCGCGCGATCGCGCGGCACCGACAACACCAGCGGCCGCGCATCGAGTTCGGGCGCGTCGGCGCTCGCTGCGCGAATTTCGGCCGACGTGATACCGCTCGCGAGCAGCAGCGCGACGATCGCGCGATTCCGGCAGTCGGCCGGCGTATCGTCCGCTCGCGGCTGCACATGGCGCTGCAGCGCCGCGTCGGCATCGGGCGGCAGGTAGCACGGCTCGGGCTCGCCGTCCGGCCAGGCGAGATCGCGCGTCGATCGGCCGGCCGGATGGATCGTCCGCACGCCGGCGTCGACCAGATGCCGGCCGAGCCGGTCGATCAGCTTCGCATAGCGCACGCGCGTCGACGTGCCGGGCGTGCAGGTTCGGTCGAGTTCCGCAAGGAAGGCCGCGACGTGGTCGGGCCCGAACGTGGCGAGCGATACGCGCTGCGCGCTCAGGTGGCGCAGGAATCGCTCGAACATCGCAACGTGCTGCACGACCGAGCGTGGCGCGAACGGCCGGCGGCCGGCGCCGGTCGCGGTGGTTTCCTGCCACGCGCGAAACGCACCGACGGGGTCGTGAATCCAGCGATTCGTGTCCATCTCCGCTTTATAGCCGGACACGGTGACGTCGGCAATCGTCCCGATGTCCGGTCGGCCGGCGCGCAACGAAACTGGCTCGTCAGTGCGCGGTACGCGCGTCGTCGACGCCGTCGTTGTTCATCGTCAGGTAAACGAGCACGAGCAGCAGCGTGATGAAGAACCGGAACGCGTCCGGCACGCCGTTCCATTGCTTCGACATCCACATCCCGAACCATTCGCCGCCGACCGACATGAACGCGACCTGCCACGTCAGGAAGCCGAGCGTCAGGCCGGCGATCGCATGGCCCTTCGCCGCACGGAATCCCGCATCGCCCGCGCGCCGCGCGCGCAGCAGCCGGGCACCGCCGATCCAGCACAGCACGGCCGTCAGCGTTTCCATCGAAATGATGCCGATATAGCCGGCGTGATGAACCCACGTCGTGCCGATCGCGCGATACATGATTCCGTTGCCGGGGAAGGTGGTGTCCATCAGGAACACGTGGTGCACGAACGCGAAATTCGTCGCGTAGTCGGTGATGTTGCCGAACGCGACGAGCGACGCGAAAAAGGCCATGGCCAGCACCATGGCTGCCTTGGAAAGACGAATGATCATCATGGACTCCGAAATGAACGGGCAGGAACGAGCGTGATCGCGCGGCAATGAGCTGGCGTTCAGGGAGCGGTACCTGCATCAAGTGTGTCCGGCGAGGCCGGTCGAATGGCGTGCGCGTGCACGGCGGCGCGGAGATCGGGACTGGAAAACCTGAAGCCGGTGCGGCGTCGAGGAGACGCACGCGCCGGCTGGATCGAGTGCCCGCGCCAGAAGGGAGCGGCGATTGTCGGTCGAACCGCAGGCGTCGTCAAGCGGCGCCGCGTGGGCGCGCCGCTGCCTTTATGCGTCGTGCGAAGGCGCCGCAGCCGCCCCCGCGTGTGCGTGCCCGCCCAGCCGCGCGAGCGCGGCGAATGCGAGTTGCGTCGCGATGGCCGCGAGCGTGCCGGCTGCCATGCCGTTGCCGAGCACGATCTGCACGGGTGCGCCGAAATGGCGATACAGGTTCGGCACCAGGATCGGCGCGAGGCCGACCACCAGTGCTGCTGCGAGCGTGTACTGGTTTGCGCGCGCATGCAGGTCGACGTTCGCGAGCAGCCGGATGCCCATCACGCCGATCATCGCGAACACGATCAGCGCGGTGCCGCCGACCACCGCGGCCGGAATCGCATACGCGAGCCGCGCGAGCGGCGCGAACAACGCGATGACGATCAGGATCGCGCCGGCGGCGGCCGTCACGTAGCGCGACCGTACGCCGGTCGTCTGCACGACGCCGATGTTCTCGGCGCTCGTCACGATCAGCGGCGTGCCGAACAGCGCGCCGGCCAGCGACGCGAGCGCATCGCCGCGTATCGTCTTCGGCACGTCACGCCGGAGCGAAATCGCCTTGCCGCACGTTTCGCCGACGGCGACCGTCTGCGCGGTGGCCTCGGCCATCGAGATCGCGGTGAAAATCAGCAGCGGCAGCGCAGCCAGCACGTCGAAACGCGGCATGCCGAACGGTAGCCACACCGGATGCGTGAAGAGCGGCCCGTGCCACACGTCGGCGAGCGCCGGCATCGCGCCGAGCGCCCAGCCGAGCGTCGCGCCGGCCATCAGCCCGATCAGCACTGCGAGGCGCCCGGCCGTGCCGCGGAAAGTGCCCGCGACGACGACGGTGGCGACGATCGTCGCGAGCGCGAGACCGAGCGCGCGCGGCTGCGCGAAGTCGGCCGAGCCGGACTGGCCGACGACGATCGTCGCGTAGATCCGGATCAGGTTGATCGACACCAGCAACAGCATCGCGCCGACGACGACGCGCGGAAAGAGCCGCAGGCAGCGCGTGAAGACCGGCAGCAGCACCCAGTAGAACGCGCTGGCGAGCAGCGCCGCCCCGGCCGCGGTCGGCAGGCCCGACTGCGCGGCGATGCCCGCGAACAACATCGTCGGTGCGCCGCCGGGCACCATCACGAACGGCATGCGCGCGCCGATCGGGCCGGCGCCGAGCGATTGCAGCAGCGTGCCGATGCCGCATGCGAAGAACGTCGCGCCGATCAGCTGGACCGTCAGGTCGGCCGGCAGCGCGAGCACTTTCGCGATCAGGAAGACGGCCGTGATCGGCGATGCGGCCATCGACAGCACGTGCTGCAGCCCGAACAGCGCGAGCTGCCACGCGGGCAGCCGGGCATCGACGGGCGGGGAAATCGGATCGTGCGACACGGCAGGCCCCTCGGAAACGAACGGCGACGATGGCCGGAAACCGGCGATGAACGGACGCTCAGGTCCGTAGCCAGGGCAACTGGGCGGCGCTGTAGCGGAACGTCTGGAATACGCTGTTCAACTGGCCGGGACCGGTCTTGCGCGCCGCTTCGTCCGGGTATTCGGCGAACCACGGGATCACGTATTCCCAGACGACCTCGCCGGCCGGCGTCACTTCGAACAACCGGCCCGTCGACGATTCGGTGATGTGCGTGTTGCCGTTCGGCAAGCGCTGCGCGTTGCCCATGAACGGCGTGTAGAACAGGTTCACGACGTCGTCCGTATACGACCACACGACGCGCTGCGTCGCCGGATCGATTTCCACGACGCGCGAGAACACGACGTGCGCACCGTGACGGAAATTGCCGTTGTCGAACGCGAGGATGTGGCCGTTCGGGAGCGGCACCGGCGCATGCTGGTGCGACACGACGTCGGGCCCGATGTGCAGGTCGACGCGGCCGGTGGCGCGGTTCACGCCGATGATCCCCGACGTCGTGCGCAGGCTCATCAGCACGCGGCCGTTCGCATCGACCGCGAGACCGTTGACGAGGGGCCAGTGATAGCGGCCGAAGCCTGCCGCGATCGGAAAATCCTCCGGTCGCAGATGCTCGCGCGCATGCCATTCCCAGACGATCTGGCCGGCACGGTTCACTTCGCGGATCACGTCCGCATACATCACCTCGTCGTCGCCGTGCGCGGTGCCGCCCGGCACGCGCCGCGCGAACGCCGCGTTGACCGGTTCGCACGCGGCGTACAGCAGGTTGCCGTTCGGCAGCCACTGCGCGTCGTGGTGATGCGCGGGGTCCTCGTAGCGCCACACCGTTTCGCCCTGCGGCGTGACCTCGTAGAAGTCGCCGCCATGCCACATCGACCACGGCGCGTAGCGCGATTCGGAACGCGGATGATTGCCGTTGTAGCCGAGGTTGCCGTTCGCGAGGATGACCGCGTGGCGCCCGGGACGCACGGGCATCTTCCACTGGTGGACGACCTCGCCGTCGATGCCGACGAGATAGACGTTGCCGTCGGCCGTTTGCGGCGCGATGAGCGTATAGCCGCCCGCGGACAGCACGGGATCGTGGGCGATGAGGCCGACGCCGCGGCGCCGCTGGGTAATCTGGTCGACGGTCGTCACTGCGGTCTCCATTCGAATCGGATACGGGGATGCAGCGGAATCTAGACGATTCGTCCGGTCAGTAAAATCGGATTATTCTTGACGCCCTGTTCGGAAAAATCTAACGGCCCCTTCATGCGTTCGATATCGCAGACATTCCGCTGTTTCGACGAGGTCGCGCGACGCGGCTCGATTCGCAAGGCGGCCGACGCGCTGCACTTGACCGCCGCCGCGGTGCACCAGCAGATCCGCAATCTCGAGGAGCAGGTCGGCGTGCCGCTGTTCGACCGGCTGCCGCGCGGCATGCAGTTGACGCTCGCCGGCGAGATCGTGATCGCGGCCGTGCGGCGCGGCCAGCGCGATTTCGACAACGCGCTGACGCAGGTCGAGGACCTGCGCGCGCTGCGGCGCGGTCACGTGAATCTCGCCGTACCGGCATCGACGGCGGAAAAGCTCGTGCCCGACGCGATCCTCGCCGCGATGCAGCGCTATCCCGGCGTCACGTACAGCGTGCGCTCGGGAAACGGCGAGAGCATCGTGCGCTGGGTCGAGACGGGCGAGGTGGACATCGGTTACGCGTTGCGCCGGCGCACCGCGCCCGGCGTCGTCGAGGTGCGCGCGTTCGCGCAGCCGCTGGGTGTCGTCACGGCGCCCGGCCATCCGCTGGCGTCGACGGGCGGCAAGGTGCGGATGCGCGACTGCTTCGCGCATCCGCTGATCCTGATGACGCCCGACACGGAGCTGCGCGCGATGTTCGACCAGATCGATGCGCGGCAGCCGCGCAGCGTGCGGCCGCTGGTCGAAACCGGGTCAGTGTCGATGGTGCGGCGTCTCGCGGCCGAAGGCGCCGGCGTCGGTTTCCTGATCGCGGAAAACGTCGCGGACGACGTGGCCGCCGGCCGGCTCGCGTGGACGCCGCTGGCCGACGCGGGTGCGCGCTCGTTCAGTTGCATCTACCAGCGGGCGGACATGAGCGCGACGGTCGCGATGGCGATGTTTCTCGAGCTCTTTTCCGAGGCGATCGACGCGATGGAGCACGGTTTCGCACGCGGCGGAGCGGCGAGCGGCACGCGTCGCCGGGCGAAAAAGGTAACGACGTGACGATGCGAGCCGCATGGGCGTCTCGGGATACGCTGCAATGCAGCAGGCAAACCCCCATGCCGGTCCGGTGACGTCGCGCACCGGGCGTCCGCCGGCATGACGTCATTTCCTTATTGCGGGAAAAATTTTGTTCATGGGACTATCGAACGCGTTGCCCGTGCACCGAGGGGGTTGCAGGCAACGGGATGTCCATCGCAACGATCGACAAGAACATCGGCAGACAATGAACAGAACAGCGATTTTTCCGTATGCGTCCGCGTTGCTCGCGGCTGCCCTGTTGACCGCCTGCGGCGGCGACGTCGAAAACGAGGCGGCCCGCACGACCGCACCGTCCACCGATGCGAGCTGCCTCGCGGTCGACAACAGTGGCGCGACGGTCGTGGTGGGCTCGAATCAGCCGGGCGACCCGTCGCTGCCGGAAGCGTCGTCGGGCTATCGCACCGGGATGAAGCCCGTCTATGCGAAAACGTACCTGGTGGCCACGTCGAACGCGTACGCGAGCGCAGCCGGTTGCGCGGTGCTGAAGAAGGGCGGCACGGCCGCCGACGCGGCGGTCGCCGTGCAGGCCGTGCTCGGTCTGACCGTCCCCGAGGCGACGGGTCTCGGGTCGGGCGGCGTGCTGCTCTACTACGATGCGCGCGGCAAGACGGTGCAGGCATACGACGGCCGCGAAACCGCGCCGGCCGCCGCCACCGAGAACTACCTGCGCTACGTCGACGACGCCACCGATCATTCGGCGCCGCTGCCGAACGCGCGTGCGAGCGGCCGCTCGATCGGCACGATCGGCGTGCCGCGGCTCATCGAGGCGCTGCAACAGGATCACGGCCGCCTGCCGTGGCAGAGCCTGTTCGGCGACGCGATCACGCTGGCGACCAACGGTTTCCCGATCGGCGGCCGGCTGGCCGACGCGATCGCGGCGAACGCCGCGAACCTGAAGCGCGACCCCGAAGCCGCCGCGTATTTCCTGAACGCCGACGGGTCGCCGAAGACGCTCGGCACCGTACTGAAGAATCCCGCCTACGCGCGCACGCTGTCGCTGATGGCGCAGTCGGGCGCGAACGCGCTGTACACCGGGCAGATCGCGCAGGACATCGTCGCGAAGATCGCGGCGACCAAGGGCGCGGACGGCTCGACGCTCACGCCGGGCAAGACGACCGTCGCCGATCTCGCCGCGTATCAGGCGAAGCGCCGCGAACCGGTGTGCACGACCTATCGCAGCTACTGGGTGTGCGGGATGCCGCCGCCGTCGTCGGGCGGTATCGCGGTCGCGTCGGTGCTCGGCATTCTCGAGAACTTCGACCTGAAGTCGCTGAAGCCGACGGCGATCGATCTCGAAGGCGGCAAGCCGACCGTCGCGGGCGTTCACCTCGTCACCGAGGCCGAACGGCTCGCGTATGCGGACCGCGACAAGTACGTGGCCGATACCGACTTCGTGCCGCTGCCGGGCGGCACGTGGGACACGTTGCTGAACAAGCCGTACCTGAAATCGCGCGCGGCTTTGATCGACACGACCAAGAGCATGGGCACCGCGCAGCCCGGCAATCTCGGCGCGGTGCCGCTCGGCGTCGACACGACGCTGATCGAGCACGGCACGAACCAGTTCACGATCGTGGACGGCGACGGCAACGTGCTGAGCGCGACGACGACGGTCGAGTCGAGCATGGGCTCGTTCCACATGACCAACGGCTTCCTGCTGAACAACCAGCTGACCGACTTCTCCGCGAACCCGCTCGACACGTCCGGCAATCCGGTGGCCAACCGCCTGCAGCCGGGCAAGCGGCCGCGCAGCTCGATGGCGCCGACGATCGTGTTCGGGCAGGCCGCCGACGGTTCGCGCGGCGACTTCGTGATGGCGACCGGCTCGCCGGGCGGCGGCACGATTCCGCAATACGTGGTCAAGACGCTGGTCGGCGCGCTCGACTGGGGGCTCGACGCGCAGCAGTCGGCGGGCCTCGTCGACTTCGGCGCGAGCAACAGCCCGACCACCACGATCGGCGGCGAGCATCCGAACGTCAACGCGGCGAACAACGGCGCGAACGATCCGCTGATCACCGGGCTGCTCGCGCTCGGGCACAAGGTGTCGACGTCCGCGCAGGCGAGCGGCGTCAACACGGTGATGCGCGTGACGGTCGGCCAGTCGCCGGCGTTGCAGGGCGGCACCGATCCGCGTCGCGAGGGCGTCGTGCTCGGCGATACGTTCCGACCGTAACCAGGCAGCATGCGCACGGCTCCGGTCGCTTGTCGGCGGCGGGGGGCCGTGCATCATGACGAGGCCGCATCGACGGCCGAGCAAGCCTTATCCCTTCGGAATGCAAACAAAGACGACCGATTTCCCCGATACACGACGATCGGACGAATCGTCGGCGTGAAGCCGTCTGCCGTACCAGCTCACGGTTCATGCATGCCCGTTGTCAAATACGGCGTTCACCCCGCCGCAAGCCCCCGATTGTCAAACAGTGTGAGTCAATCGTCAGCATTTGCAACGGAAGTAACAGTCCCCGCAATTCAATCGTTTTGCCCGGCGGCGCCGCTACATTAGCTTCACCTGCCGCATGTCGCGGTGAGGCATGCGACAAGCCGCTCGAAGGCGGCCCGCAGCAACAACGTCTTTGGGGAGAATGACCATGAACAAGATCCATACGATTCTGCTGGGTGCCGCTCTGACGGCGATGGCGACGTCGGCTGCATTTGCACAGACGGCCCAGACCGGCGCGCAGGGTTCCGCAGGGGTTGGCGCCCAGGTTCAGACGCCGCTGCTCGGCGGCGGCGTGGGCGTGCAGGCCGGCGCTGGCGCGAATGCGGCAGGCTCGGGTGCGGGTGCGGGCAATGTAGTCGGCGGCGCGCTGAGCGGTGTCGGCAAGACGGTCGGCGGCGTGGGCTCGGCAGCCGGCACGGCGGTGGGCGGCGCGACGCAGGCAGTCGGTTCGGCGGCCGGTGCGACGAAGGATGCGGCGGCATCGACCGTGCACGCGACGAAGTCGCACGTGAAGCACGTCGCAAGCTCGACGAAGAGCCATGCGCAAGGCGCGGTGTCGACGGCTGGCGACGTCGCGGGCGGTGCGAAGGCGAAGGCCGGCGAAGCGCTCGAAGGTGCGACGAACTCGGTGCAGGGCGGCGCATCGGTCGGCGTGAAGGGTTCGGCGTCGGCGCAAGGCGGCGCGCTGTAACAAGCGGCACCATTCCGCCACGGCCCGGCCCGCTTCGATGCGGGCCGGGCTTTTTTATCGGCGCGCGGCCACTGCCCATTGCTCGCGCGTCATGCTTAAATAGCAGGGGTTCCGACCACCGGCCGCCACGATGACGGGGCCGGCCGGCATGGGCCAGCATGTCCGATCGATACCGTGACGCGGCGAGTGACAGCAGGTAGCCGGATGCCTGCGTGTGGTGCGACGCACGCGGGGTGATCGGGCGTGTTTTCCTGAATCCCGTTCAACGCCTTGCCGGCTTCCTTCGTTGCGCTCGAAACCGGATTTCGAACCCAACCGCCATATCGAGCGATTGCTGGCCGTCGTTTCGTGAACCGCTCGTTCTTCAGTGGCGCGGTTTCGTTGTCTCGCGATCGCACTGCGGCACAATGGCGATTCGCATCGGTATCGCGTGCTTCCCCACCGTCCGGACCGACGCAGAACGCATGTCGTTATCCGCTTTCAGGTACCATCCCGACCCGCTTGCAACCGGCGGCGCGATCCGGTTCGGCACGCGCCGCGCGTGCCGCGGCAAGTCCGGCGGCGGTCGGAACGACACTTGACGGCACGGGCCCGTGCGAGCGGCGTCGTCCCTTCGCCATGAAACAGAGGAACCTTCGTGAAGTTCATCCACGCGGCAGACATTCACCTTGACAGCCCGTTGCACGGCCTGAGCGCGTATCCCGACGCGCCGGCCGCGCAGTTGCGCAACGCGTCGCGCGAGGCGCTGCGGCAACTCGTGGATCGTGCGATCGAAGAGGAAGTCGCGTTCCTCGTGATCGCGGGCGACCTGTACGACGGCGACTGGAAGGATCACAACACGGGCATCTTCTTCGGCCAGCAGATGGGGCGGTTGCGCCGGGCCGGCATCCGTGCGTTCGTGCTCGGCGGCAACCACGATGCCGAAAGCGAGATGACGAAGAAGCTGACGCTGCCCGACAACGTCACCGTGTTCGGCCACCGCAAGCCGGAGACCGTCCGCCTGCCGGAATTCGACGTCGCGCTGCACGGGCAGAGCTTCAAGGACAAGGCCGTCGTCGACAACCTCGCGATCGGCTATCCGGACCCGGTGCCCGGGTACTACAACATCGGCGTGCTGCATACGGCGCTCGAAGGGTATGCGGCGCATGCGAACTATGCACCGTGCACGCTGGCCGAACTGCATGCGAAAGGCTACGACTACTGGGCGCTCGGCCACGTGCATGAATTCCAGCAATGGACAGGCCCGTCCACCGTCGTGTTTCCCGGCAATCTGCAGGGACGCCATATCCGCGAGACGGGCCGGCGCGGCGCGGTGCTCGTGACGGTCGAGCAAGGCAAGACGCAGGTCGAGCGCCTGTATCTCGACGTGCTGCGCTGGGAAGCCGTGTCGGTCGACGCGTCCGATTGCGTGTCGGTGGCCGATCTGTCGAGAAAGATCGGCCAGTCGCTGGAGGCGCTGTTGACCGTCGACGGCCACGTGCCGCGCGCGGTGCGCGTCACCGTTACCGGGCGCACCCCCGCGCACGGCCTCTTTTTCGGCCGCGCGCCGCAGTTGCGTGCGGAGGTGCTGAACCAGATCGGCATCATCGGCAATGAGCGGCTGTGGCTCGAGAAGGTCCGGCTCGCGACGTCCGCGGCCGATCAGCAGCCGGGCGAAAGCGAACCGCTCGAGGCGCTGGAGGACCTGAAGCAGATCCTGGCCGACGCCGCGCACGATCCGGATTTCCTCGCGCTGCTCGAACGCGACCTGAAGCCGTTCGTCGGCAAGGTCCGCAGCGACGTGAAGGAGGAGGTGCCGTTGCTGACGATGGCGCGCGCGGGCGAGCTGACCGCGCTGGTCGAGCAGGTCGGGCCCGCGCTGCTCGCGCGGCTGGCGAGGGGGGAGTAAGCGATGCGCATCAGTCAGCTCGATCTGATCAAGTACGGCAAGTTCACCGACGAGACGCTGCACTTCCCGTCGGCCAGCGAGGATTTTCATGTGATTGTCGGGCCGAACGAGGCCGGCAAGTCGACGATCCGCACGGCCGTGTCCGAATTGCTGTTCGGGATGAAGCTGCAGACGCCGCTCGATTTCCTGCACAGCACGCCCGAGTTGCGGATCGGCGGCGTGCTGGAGAGCGGCACGGGCGAATTCGCGTTCCACCGGGCGCGCGGGCGCAGCCCGTTGCGCACGCCCGCCGACGACAAGCTGCCCGACGACTATCTCGCGGCCGTCCTGGATGGCGCGACGCGCGAATTCTTCGAGCAGATGTTCGGGCTCGATCACGGGCGGCTGGTCGATGGCGGCCGCAGCATTCTCGACGCATCGGACAAGCTCGGCCAGGTGCTGTTCGAATCGGCTGCCGGGGTCGGCAGCCTGGGGCCGGTGCGCGAGGAACTCGACGCGCGCGCGCTCGAATTGTGGGCGCCGCGTCGCAGCGGCAGCGCGTTCGCGCTGGCCGAAACGGCATTCAACGAAGCCGTCACCGAACTGAAGACGGTCCAGGTGCGCACGCGCGACTGGGTCGATCGCAAGGACGCGCGCGAAGCGGTCGAGCAGCAGATCGAGCAGGCGCGCGCGGAACAGCGCCGGCTCGAAGCGCTGCGCTCGAAGCTCGAACGCGTGCGGCGGCTTGCGCCGTACCTGAAGGAGCTGACGGTCAAGGACGCGGCGCTGGCCGAACTGGGCGCGGTCGTCGAGTTGCCGCCGACCGCGTACGCGGATCTGCTGAAGGCGCAGGGCGATCTCGCGGCCGAACAGAAGGTGCTCGAGGAGCGGCGTGCCGATCTGCTCGCGAAGCGGCAGGCGCGCGATGCGATCGCCGCGGACGCCGACACGCTGGCGCTCGAAGCCGATATCGAAGCGCTCGATCGGCTGCGCGGCGCATGCATGAATCACGCGCAGGATCTGCTGCTGCTCGGCGCGGACGTCGAGCGGCACCTGTTAGCCGCGTCGTCGGCGGCCGCGCAGCTCGGCTGGCCGACGGACGAAGCGTCGCTGCGCGCCGCGTTGCCGACGGCGCTGTCGCTGAAGACGGTCGCGAACCTGCTGCGCGAACACGGTGCGCTGCACCAGGCGCTTGCCGGCGCACGCGAATCGCTCGACGAGCGCACGCGCGAGCTGGCGCAGGTCCGCGAACAACAGGCGCGCCTGTCGACCGTCGACGTGCCGGAAGCGTTGCGCGCGGCGCTGGCCGATGCGCAAGGCTTTCGCAACAGCGGCGCGCGCGAGCAGGCGCTGGCGCACGAAATCGCGGCGGCCGAACGCACGCTGTCCGGCGCGCTCGACGCGCTCGGCCAGTGGCGCATGCCGGTCGATGCGCTGCGTGCGCTCGACGTGCCGTCGGCCGCGCGGCTCGGTGCGCTGCTCAAGGAAGACAGCGAGCGTGCCAGCGCGGCCGCTGCCGCGCGCGACGCGCGGGATGGCGCACTCGAAGAGCTCGAGCGGCTCGAACTGCAGGAGAAGCATTTCGCGGAGAACCACAAGGTCGTCACGACCGCCGACGTGCTGGCGGCGCGTGCGCGGCGCGACGGCGCGTGGGGCGAGATTCGCAGCGGCGCCGTCGATCTCGCCACGGGCGCACCGGCGCTCGACGACGCGATTCGCCTCGCCGACGAACTCGTCGATGCGCAGCTCGGCGCGACCCAGGCCGCGGCGACGCTGCAATCGCTGCGTCAACAGGTCGAATCCGCGCGTGCGGGTGTGACGCGCCGACAGGCCGCGCTGGACGAACGCGAGCGCGAGCTCGCCGCCCATCGCGACGCCTGGGCCGCGCTCGCGACGGCGGCCGCGGTGCCCGGCATGCCGCTGGCGGCGATGGGCGACTGGCTCGCGAAGCGCGATACGGTGTTCGTCGCGCAGGCCGATCTCGATCGTCAGCGCCGCGAATTCGACACGATGCGGGCTGCGCGGGCCGGCGCGGAAGCCGCGTTGCGAGCGGCGCTGCTGACGGTATCGCGAGGCGGCGAGGCGGACGGGTTGGCCGCGCTCGTCGCCGTCGCCGAGACGTTCGTCCAGTCGGCCGAGAAAGCGGCCGCACAGAAGGACAGCCTCGACGATCGCGCGCGGGAAGCCGAACGCGGCTGCGCGACCGCGCAGTCGCGGGCCGATCATGCGCAAACGGCTTACGACGCGTGGCAAGCGCAATGGCGCGACGCGCTGGCCGACGCGAAACTGTCCGCGAGCGCGACGACGCTGGCCGCGGCGGAAGGCGCGCTCGGGCTTGCGAATACGGTGACGACCGAACTGGCCGAGGCCGACGCGCCACGCAACCGGATTGCGACGATCCGCGCGGAGCTGAACGCGCTCGAGGCCGGCGCGCGGCGGCTTGCCGAAGCGCTCGCGCCGGAATGGCTGGCGAGCGGCGACTGGCTGGACGTGGCGCGCCGGCTGACGATGCGCCTCGCGGCCGCCCGGGAAATCGCCCGTGCGATCGATCGTGCCGACGAGGCCGTCCGGCAGGCCGACGGCAAGGTCGCGGACGCGGCTGCCGCAGTGGCCGGCGCCGACGCGCGCATCCAGCCGCTGCTGCAACTGGCCGGCGTTGCGTCGATCGACGCGGCGCTGCCGCTGGCCGAGCGCTCGGATCGGCAGCGCCAGCTTCGGCAGGCGGTCGATGTCGCGCACGAGGCGCTGGTGCGCGACGGCGACGGGCTGTCCCGGTCCGCCGTCGAGGCCGAGGTGGCGGAACAGGACGTCGCCGACGTGCCGGCGCAGCTCGAAGCGGTGAAGCAGTCGCTCGCCGATATCGGCAAGCGGCTGAACGAGCTGTCGCAGCAGCAGGTCGTGGCCGACCAGGCGTTCGGCGCGATCGACGGCCAGGCGAACGCGGCCGTCGCCGAGGCGAAACGGCAGGAGGCGCTGGCGGCGATGGGCGACGCGGCCGAACAGTATCTGGAGGCGGCCACCGCGAGCCGCTTGCTGAAGTGGGCGACGGATCGCTACCGCGACCAGAAGCAGGGGCCGATGCTCCGGCGCGCGGGCGAGATTTTCGCCGGGCTCACGCTGGGCGAATTCGCGAAGCTGACCGTGGACACCGAACGAACGCCGCCCGCGCTGTATGCGCGGCGCACGAGGGGAACGTCGGTCGAGGTCGCGGGGCTCAGCGAAGGGACGCGCGATCAGCTGTTCCTCGCGCTGCGGATCGCGGCGCTGGAGTTGCAGCTCGGCAGCCGCACGGCGCTGCCGTTCGTCGCCGACGACCTGTTCATCAATTTCGACGATGCGCGCGCGAAGGCCGGGCTCGATGCGTTGCGCGATCTGTCGACGCGCACGCAGGTGCTGTTCCTGACGCACCACGACCACCTGCTGCCGCTCGTGAGGGACGTATTCGGCGCGCGGGTCAACGTGGTCGAGTTGCAGCGCGCGCCGGCCGGCGCGTGACACGGGGTACGCCGGGATGCCGGCGCACGGGAAGGGTCATCGCGTACAGGTAGTATGAGCAGTTCCGAAACGCACGCGGCCGGTTCGACGGCCGCGGGTCTGGCCACACGAGGGGGGAATATGAAGAAGCTGGTAGCCGCGATTGCGTTCGCGGCGGACAAGCATCGCAATCAGCGGCGCAAGGATGAAGAGGCGTCGCCGTACATCAATCATCCGATCGCGCTTGCCGACGTGCTGGCCAACGAGGCCGGCGTCGAGGACGAACGCGTGATCGTCGCGGCCGTGTTGCACGACACGGTCGAGGATACGGAGACGACCGAGCAGGAGTTGCTGCGGCTGTTCGGCAAGGACGTGGCGGACATCGTGATGGAAGTCACCGACGACAAGTCGCTGCCGAAGGAGGAGCGCAAGCGTCTGCAGGTCGAGCACGCGGCCACCATCAGCCGGCGCGCGAAGCTCGTGAAGCTGGCCGACAAGATCTGCAACCTGCGAGACATCGCCCGGCATCCGCCCGCGGACTGGCCGCTCGAACGCAAGCAGGCGTACTTCGACTGGGCGAAGTCGGTCGTCGACCCGATGCGCGGCGTCCATCCCGGTCTCGAGGCGATCTTCGACACCGCGTACGCCGCGCGGCCGGCGGACTGACGCACGCGCATGTGCTCGGCCCGATTCGCCGCACGACAACCCGCTGCCGTGGCGGGTGTCGACGTCGGCGGCGACAGGAAGCTGTGCGATCTCGTGATCCTGCGTGGCTCGACGGTCGTCTGCCGGGAAGCGCGGATCGCGCCCGAGTCGCTGCCCGCACTGTGTCTCTCCCATGATGTCGTCGCCGTCGGCGTCGACGCACCGAGCCTGTGGTGGACCGGGAGCGGCCGCCGCGCGGCCGAGCAGGCGCTCGCGCGCGAACGGATCTCGTGCTTCCCGACCCCGTCGCGGGAGCAGGCCGTCGCGAGCACGTCGGGCTTCTTCGACTGGATGTTCATGGGGGAGCGCGTCTACCGCGCGCTCGCGGACGCTTATCCGTTATTGACCGACGCGCGCTACGCGGGTGGGCGGGCGAGCTTCGAAACCTATCCTTATGCGATTACCTGCGCGATGCTGGGCAAGGCCGTGGCGTCGGCGAAGCAGAAGCGCAACCAGCGCCGGCAACTGCTGGAGCGGCTGGGCATCGACGTATCGACGCTGCGCTCCGTCGATGCGCGCGATGCGACCCTGTGCGCATTGACGGCGCAATACGTAATCGACGGGAACGCGCATGCGTACGGCGATGCGGCGGGCGGATACATCCGCGTGCCGATGATGCGCGAGACGATCGTGCTGGATGCGTCGTAGCGGCGACGTGCGGCTCCGCGCGGGGTGACGGTCGCACGGTGGTCGCTTCGTGCGGGAACCGGCGGCAGGCCCGGCGATGCAGGGGAAGCAGCTAACGGTTGTCGGTGGGCACGACGTGAGTCCGGTGCACCGCGTGGTTCCGGTCGAGCCGGTTCAATCCTCGAGGATGGATGTCGGCACGCTGGACAGGTCGCAGGCTTGTGCTTGCTCGAAGTAGCTGTCCGCATCGTCGATCATCACGACCGCGACGTCGATCAGCTCGTCCAGCCGTTGCAGCAGCGATTCCCGCCACTCGATGTCTTCGTCGCGCTCGGGCGTCTTGTCCAGTTGCTCGATGATCGAGTCGGCCGTCTGCAGGAATGGAATTGCCTGCTGATAGTTTTCGATCGAGACCAGCGCTGCATTGCGTGCGCCGACGAGCCGCTCGCGATGCGTGTCCGCCAGTTCGGATTCGCCGCTGATGCGCGGCAACATGTCCGAGATGCGCTGCAGAAGCGGCGGCACCTGTTGTTCCAGCAGGATCGCGCGCTCGCGCAGTGCGGCATATTCGTCGCGAAGGTCGGCGTCGCCGGGTTGAGTCGTGCTGTCCATCATCGATATGAGTGCGTGGTTCGGTCGCGGCATGATACTCGACCGCGCCGGGTTCCTTGCCGGTTCCGCGCCCTCCTATATATGGGACGGAAGAGACGTGTTCGTCATATCTTTGGAGGGCGGCGCGTGTTGCGTTTTACCGCCCGTCGAGCGCAAAGCCTCCGTGCGCGGCAGCGCACGGAGGCTTTTTCAAACTTTCTTCACAAAGCGCTTGCGTGGATGGGGGCGGGTGCTTAGAATCACGCCTCTTTCGCGCTAACGGAAACGCAGCGCGGGAGGAAGGGAAGCAGTGCTGTTGAGGTTCGGCGGTAGCGAGCCTCGGCGGTACGGAAGTTGAGCCCCGCGGTCGCAACGAAGTCGTTCAGAAAGTTGTTGACGAGCTGCGAAACACGGTTCATAATCTCGCTTCTCTGCTGCTGAAAACGCAGCGCTGCTGAGAAACACGAAGTTTCTCGCAGAAATGCTCTTTAAAAATTAACAGCCGATAAGTGTGGGCGCTTGATGAAAGCGAGCTGATCCTCGGATCAGATAGCAAAA